>NZ_JCBAJO010000029.1:0-35358 GCF_059772245.1 Cupriavidus sp. R6-3 | reverse complement strand
TCGCGCAAACCGGGCGGCAAGGCGGGCAGGATCACCTCGCCCAGACGCCGGTGGTAATAGGCGGCCGCAAAAGAGGCCAGCGCCAGCCAGTGCGCATTGAGCGGCGGCAGCCAGCCCAGCCGCTGCGATACCGGACGCAGCCGGTCGGCGGGCACCTCGCTGCGATCGGTACCCGCAATCGCGACCCCCACCATCTCGCGCCGGCCGAACGGCACGGCAACGAGCTCGCCCGGACGGACGTGCCTGCCGTCGAGCTCGGCGTTCAGATAATCGAAGCGGTCGTCTGCGGGCGTGTCCAGCGCGATCTGCACCAGCGGCGACGCAGCGCCGCCGACTTCGTTCTGCGGCGGCGGGCTTGCCAGGGATGAGGACGGGGGCGACACGATCAGCGGGGGCGGGGGCGAGGACGGCCGGCAAATTCCGCCGGCACCGAAGTGTGCACCATACACGACACTTCGTTGCCAAGACTCTGCATCGGCGGGGCGAGGCCGGGAGCACGAGGGCGGCGTGCCGGTCGTTGGGTGCGGTGCAGCATCAACTTAAAGTAAAACTTCAAATGTGGGGCTAAGTCGATGATAGATGACCAGTTTTCCCCTCTCTCCACACTCCCTGTGGATAACTTTGTTGAAAACTCGGGCCAACTTGCCGTAAAGGCGCGCGAAACAAGGCTTTCAGGACCATGACCATGCTCCAGCGCCTGCTGTCAAGCCATTAAAAATCAATGACTTAGCAATATCCCCCGATTGTGTTAAGTGATAACCCCGTCGTGCACTGCGGAAAGCCCATTTGTGTGCATAAGTCAAGCCTTGACAGGTACCGATTCATCGCCGAAGCGCCACGATGGCGCCCCGCATGCACACGATTCGGCAGCGCAGACGCACCGGCACCGGCGTGCGCGGGCCTATGCCTGGGCGCCGTCGCGCTGCCGCAGCGCACGGCTGTGGCGGTGCACTTCGTCGACCAGCACCGTTACGCTCTCGGGCGGCGTGAATTGCGAGATCCCATGTCCGAGGTTGAAGACATGGCCATCGCTGCCGCCGCCGGCCGCGTAATCGTCCAGCACCCTGCGAGCCTGTTCGCGGATGCCGGCCTCGTCGGCGAACAGCACGGTCGGGTCCAGATTGCCCTGCAGGGCCACGCGGCCTCCGGTACGCCGGCGCGCGGCGGCCAGATTGACCGTCCAGTCCAGGCCGATGGCATCGGCGCCGCTGTCGGCCAGCTGCTCCAGCCACAGGCCGCCGCCCTTGGTAAAGACGATCACCGGCACGTTCTCGCCCTGATGCTCGCGGCGCAGGCCCGCGATGACCTTGCGCATGTAGTCGAGCGAGAAGCGCTGGTACATGCCGTCGGCCAGCGTGCCGCCCCAGGTATCGAACAGCATCACGGCCTGGGCACCCGCCTCGATCTGCGCGTTCAGATAGGCGGACACGGCCTGCGCATTGATCTCCAGGATCCGGTGCATCAGGTCGGGGCGGGCGTACATCATGGCCTTGACCAGCCGGAAGTCGTCCGAGCCGCCGCCTTCGACCATATAGCAGGCCAGCGTCCACGGGCTGCCGGAGAAGCCGATGAGCGGCACGCGCTGGCGTCCGTCCTGTACCAGGGCACGCCGGATCGACGCGACCGCATCGAACACGTACTGCAGTTCGCCCATATCCGGCACCGCCAGCCTGGCGACATCGGCCTCGGTGCGCAGCGGCCGCGCGAAGCGCGGGCCTTCGCCCTGGGCAAACGACAGGCCGAGGCCCATCGCGTCGGGTACGGTCAGGATGTCCGAGAACAGGATTGCGGCGTCGAGCGGAAAGCGGTCGAGCGGCTGCAGGGTGACTTCGGTGGCAAACGCCGGATTCTTGGCCAGCCCAAGAAAGCTGCCGGCCCGTGCGCGCGTGGCGTTGTATTCGGGCAGATAGCGCCCGGCCTGGCGCATCAGCCACAGCGGCGTGTATTCGGTCGGCTGGCGGCGCAGCGCGCGCAGGAAGATGTCGTTCTGCAGTGCGGTCATGGTGGTCCTCGTCAGCCCGCCATTCTACGGGATCGCCACACCGCCGCCGGCAGTATTACGGGCATGGCGCCCCGGTGATTCCGCGCGCCGGTGCGCCCGGCTTCATTGCTTGTTCTGCCTCATTCTTTTCAGACCGCCCTCCTCGTCCAGCCTCGATCTCGTCGAACGTCATCCCGTCGAGCGTCATTCCTCGTCCAGCAACTGGGCGAAGGCCTGGGCGCCGCGCCGCATCCATTCCCGTGCCCGCGGCGATTCGCCCTGCAGGCGGGCGAAGCCATGGGTCATGCCGCTCGCCTCGATGGTGATCACGGCGGCGCCCTCGCGCACCAGATGATCGGCGTAGGCGAGGCCGTCGTCGCGCAGCACGTCATGCGCCGCGACCAGCACCACCGTCGCCGGCGGGACCGCGGTGGAGCGGCCGGGGAGCGCCGCCATCAGATGCAGGCGAGGATCGTCCATTGCCGTGCCGTCGGCGAGCCGCGCTTCGCCGATGAGCTGCGTCCAGTACCACGTCATTTCGTCTCGCGTCAGGCCGGGGCCGGCGGCAAAGGCTCGATAGCTCTCGCTGGCGAAGCGGGGTGCGGTGACGGGATAGATCAGGAACTGCGCGCGCACCAGGCCCGGCGTATCGGCATTGGCGAGCGCGGCGGCCTGCGCCGCCAGGTGGCCGCCGGCGCTGTCGCCAGCGACCGCCAGAAAGCGCGGATCGACTTCGAGGGCGTCGCGCCGCTGCGCCAGCCATCGCAAGGCGTCGAGCGCATCGTCGCAGGGCGCGGGATACGGATGCTCGGGCGCGAGCCGGTAGTCGACGCTGGCCACCGCGCAGCCGGTGTCGAGCGCCAAAGCCGCGGCGACGCCGTGGTGGGTCTCGTGCGAGCCGACGACCCAGCCGCCGCCATGGAAATAGACCAGCAGACGCGGCCTCGCCACCGCGGTGGGCCGGAACAGGCGTGCGTTCAGCGTCCTGCCCTCCAGCGCGATAGGCAGCTCGGACACGGCGAGCCCTTCCGGATCGGGACGATGCGACAGCGCCGCAACCTCGCGGAAGCGGGCGCGCCGCTCGAGCGCATCGGCGGGCACCGGCGCGCCGGCATAGCGCTCGGCGAGTCCGCGATAGTAGGCAAGCAGGTCGGGGTCGATGGCCATGGCGTCCCTGGGCGAATTCGTGGGAGGTGAGGATGGAAGACGGAAAGCGAAGGGGGTCGAATGATACGCGGCGACGCCGCTCAACCGCGCGTCGTTTCTATCTTGCTGCAGCGGTCCTGTACCGCCATCAGCCCGGCGTCCTTCGCGCGGGCCAACGCCTCGTCGTTGACGATGCCCAGTTGCAGCCAGACGCCTCGCGCACCGATCGCGATCGCCTCCTCTACGACCGGCGGCACATCGGGCGAGCGCCGGAAGATATCGACCCACTCGATGCGCGCGCCCTCCGCCGCCAACGCTTGCCCGGCGTCGAGCAGCGAGGCATGGCAGCGCTCGCCCAGGATCGATTCGCCGGCGTGGTTCGGGTTGATGGGGACGATGCGGTGACCGTGCCGCTGCAGGAAGGCGGCCACCTCGTGACTCGCGCGCTCGGGCTTGTCGGACAGCCCAACCACGGCGACCGTGCGCAGCTTCAGCATGCCTTCGATATCGGCCTGCATGGTATCCATTCAGTGCTCCTTGGCAGGCGGGCAAGACACCCGCAGCGATGGAACACTGCCGGTGCACGCACCGGGCGTCAACCCCGACGAGGTGATCAGGCGAGCAGTGCCGAAACGGAAATAGTCATGCACCAGAACGATGCCAGCGTGCGATAGCCAACAGAGTGTGCCTATTTTTGTGGCTATTGCGGCCAATTTGCCGTCTTTTCGCTTTCAACTACTTGCAAACCGATACACTTTGTTACTGCCATAGGGGGAAGTTTCCCCCACAATGCTTTGACACATTGTGAACTTTGTGACGGCGCCGCAAGCCAGAGAGCCGCAGGCGCCCTGAAGAAAGCCCAGCAGCAGAATGTATTGCCGGTGTCCCGATAAACGGCGCGAATAGTAGTCGAGTATGCGCCAGATCGGATGCCGGTGCTGTGGCGAACGGTAGCGAAGCCTGCGAGACAGGCTGTCCCTGCAACAGGACGCGCTACACGTCGCCCGACCGAACCCGTTCCTTCGAATTGACCCCTCGAAGGGATTTTCCCGTCCGCGCGGCGCCTCCCCGGCCCGCGCGCTTTTTTTTGTGTTTTTAGTTTTTTGTCAGTGTTTGTCTGACTTCAGCCAACAGCATAGCTCGCATCATGAAAAAAGGCAGCCTCGCGGCTGCCTTTTTCCTTCGCGCTGACGAAAAAGCAACGCCTGGACGGGGTCCTGCTTACTTCTTCCGGCGCAGGCGGGCGATGGCCGCCAGCTGGGCGGCCGCAACCGCCAGCTCGCTCTGCGCACGCGCCAGGTCGAACTCGCTGCTCTGGTTCTGCAGCAGTTCCTCGGCGGCGCGCTTTGCTTCCTGCGCCTTGGCCTCGTCGAGGTCGGTACCACGGATCGCGGTGTCGGCCAGCACGGTGACGTGCTTGGGCTGGACTTCCAGAATGCCGCCGGCGACGAACACGAACTCTTCGCTGCCGTCTTCCTTCTCGATCCGCACCGCACCCGGATGGATGCGCGTGATCAGCGGCGTGTGCCCGGGCAGGATGCCCAGCTCACCCGACTCGCCCGGCAGCGCCACGAACTTCGCCTGGCCGGAGAAGATCGAGGCTTCCGCGCTGACGACGTCTACAAGAATGGTTGCCATGTGAATTCCTTTGTCCAGTCGCTTCGCTTGGAACGGCGGCGCGCCTGCGCACGGAAACCCGTGCCGGCGCGCCGTCGCCTGGCGAGGCTTACTGGAGCTTCTTGGCCTTCTCGAAGGCTTCGTCGATCGAGCCGACCATGTAGAACGCCTGCTCGGGCAGGTGATCGCACTCGCCGTCCACCAGCATCTTGAAGCCGCGGATGGTTTCCTTCAGCGGCACGTACTTGCCCGGCGAACCCGTGAACACTTCCGCGACGTGGAAGGGCTGCGACAGGAAACGCTGGATCTTCCGTGCACGCGCCACCGCCAGCTTGTCTTCCGGCGACAGTTCGTCCATGCCCAGAATCGCGATGATGTCGCGCAGTTCCTTGTAGCGCTGCAGCGTCTGCTGGACGCGGCGGGCCACTTCGTAGTGCTCGGTACCGACGATCTGCGGATCCAGCTGGCGCGAGGTCGAGTCGAGCGGATCGACGGCGGGGTAGATACCCAGCGCGGCGATGTCACGCGACAGCACGACGGTCGAGTCCAGGTGCAGGAAGGTGGTAGCCGGCGACGGGTCGGTCAGGTCATCCGCCGGCACGTACACGGCCTGGATCGAGGTGATCGAGCCGGTCTTGGTCGACGTGATGCGCTCCTGCAGCTTGCCCATTTCTTCAGCCAGCGTCGGCTGATAGCCCACGGCGGAAGGCATACGGCCCAGCAGTGCCGACACTTCGGTACCGGCCAGCGTGTAGCGGTAGATGTTGTCGACGAAGAACAGGATGTCGCGGCCTTCGTCGCGGAAACGCTCGGCCATCGTCAGGCCGGTCAGCGCCACGCGCAGACGGTTGCCCGGCGGCTCGTTCATCTGGCCGAACACCATGGCCACCTTGTCGAGCACGTTCGAGTCCTTCATTTCGTGGTAGAAGTCGTTCCCTTCACGGGTACGCTCGCCCACGCCGGCGAACACCGACAAGCCGCTGTGCTGCTTGGCGATGTTGTTGATCAGTTCCATCATGTTGACGGTCTTGCCGACGCCGGCGCCGCCGAACAGGCCAACCTTGCCGCCCTTGGCGAACGGGCAGACCAGGTCGATCACCTTGATGCCGGTTTCGAGCAGGTCCACCGAAGGCGACAGTTCGTCGAACTGCGGGGCCTTCTGGTGAATCGCGCGCACTTCGTCCGCGGCGATCGGGCCGGCTTCGTCGATGGGACGACCCAGCACGTCCATGATGCGGCCCAGCGTGCCGTGACCGACCGGCACCGAAATCGGCGCGCCGGTGTTCTTCACGGCCATGCCGCGGCGCAGGCCGTCGGACGAGCCGAGCGCGATGGTACGGACGACGCCGTCACCGAGCTGCTGCTGCACTTCGAAGGTCAGGCCCTTCTCGGCGAACGACGCTTCGTTGCTCTCTTCCAGCACCAGCGCGTCGTACACCTTCGGCAGCGCGTCGCGGGGGAACTCGATGTCCACCACGGCGCCAATACACTGCACAATATTTCCGATACTCATTTCGTATCTCCGATAGCTTGAATTCTTGACGCCCAGTCTCGTCAGTTACACGGCTGCCGCACCGCTGACGATTTCCGACAATTCCTTGGTGATCGCTGCCTGGCGGGTCTTGTTGTAGTCCAGCTGCAGTTCTGCAATCACGTTCTTGGCGTTGTCGGACGCCGCCTTCATGGCCACCATGCGCGCCGACTGCTCGGACGCCATGTTCTCGGCCACGGCTTGGTACACCAGCGCTTCGACGTAGCGGACCAGCAGGTCTTCCACCACCGTCTGGGCGTCGGGCTCGTAGATGTAATCCCACGAGTAAGCGCGCTTTTCCTCTTCGGTCTGCGCCATCCGCTCGGCGGACAGCGGCAGCAGCTGCTCGACCATCGGCTCCTGCTTCATGGTGTTGACGAACTTCGTGTACGCCAGGTACACGGCGTCCACCTCACCATTGGTGAAGGCGTCGAGCTGGACCTTGATCGCGCCGATCAGCTTTTCCAGATGCGGCGTATCGCCCAGATGCACCACGTGCGAGACCACCTTGGCGCCAACGCGGCCCAGGAACTGCATCCCCTTGGTGCCGATCGCGGTGGTTTGCACCTGCACACCGCGGTTCTGCCAGTCGCGCAGCTCGTTGGTGACGGCGCGCAGCACGTTGGTGTTCAGGCCGCCGCACAGCCCCTTGTCGGTCGTCACCACGATCAAGCCGGCGCGTTTGACGTCGCGCGCCTGCAGGAACGGATGCTTGAACTCCGGGTTGGCCGTGGCCAGGTGCGCGGCAATGTTGCGCACCTTCTCGGCGTACGGGCGGGCAGCACGCATCCGCTCCTGCGCCTTGCGCATCTTGGATGCGGCGACCATTTCCATCGCCTTGGTGATCTTGCGCGTGTTCTGCACGCTCTTGATCTTGGTTCGAATCTCTTTCGTTCCGGCCATATCTTCCTCTCCAGTCGTGCCGCGCGCCCGGCCGTCGCCCTTTTTCAGGCCGACGCCGGTTGCGCGGTCCGTGGAATCACGCGGTTAGAACGCGGCGGACTTCTTGAAATCCTCGATCGCGGCACGCAGGGCAGCTTCGTCGTCCTTCGACAGATCCTTGGTGTCTTCGATACGGTTGACGAGATCGGCGTACTTGGTCTTCAGGTGGTCGTGCAGGCCCTTTTCGAACGGCAGGATGTCCTTCACTTCCACGTTGTCGAGGAAGCCATTGTTGGCGGCGTACAGCGACGCGGCCAGCTGCCACACCTGCAGCGGCTGGTACTGCGGCTGCTTGAGCAGTTCCATCACGCGGCGGCCGCGCTCGAGCTGCTTGCGGGTGGCATCGTCCAGGTCCGAGGCGAACTGCGCGAACGCAGCCAGTTCACGGTACTGGGCCAGGTCGGTACGGATACCGCCGGACAGCTTCTTGACGACCTTGGTCTGCGCAGCGCCACCGACGCGCGACACCGAGATACCGGCGTTGATCGCGGGACGGATACCGGCGTTGAACAGGTCGGTTTCCAGGAAGATCTGGCCGTCGGTAATCGAGATCACGTTGGTCGGCACGAACGCGGACACGTCGCCGGCCTGCGTTTCGATCACGGGCAGCGCGGTCAGCGAACCGGTCTTGCCCTTGACTTCGCCATTGGTGAACTTCTCGACGTAGTCGGCGTTGACGCGGGCGGCGCGCTCCAGCAGGCGCGAGTGCAGGTAGAACACGTCGCCCGGGTAGGCTTCGCGGCCCGGCGGGCGGCGCAGCAGCAGCGACACCTGGCGATAGGCCCAGGCCTGCTTGGTCAGGTCGTCATAGACGATCAGCGCGTCTTCGCCGCGGTCGCGGAAGTACTCGCCCATCGTGCAGCCGGCGTAGGCGGCCAGGTACTGCATGGCGGCCGAGTCCGAAGCGGCGGCGGCCACCACGACGGTGTATTCCATCGCGCCGGTCTCTTCCAGCTTGCGCACCACGTTGGCGATCGTCGACGCCTTCTGGCCGATTGCCACGTAGACGCAATAGACGCCCTTGCCCTTCTGGTTGATGATCGCGTCGACGGCGACGGCGGTCTTGCCGGTCTGGCGGTCGCCGATGATCAGCTCGCGCTGGCCGCGGCCGATCGGCACCATCGCGTCGATCGACTTCAGGCCGGTCTGCACCGGCTGGCTCACCGACTGGCGCGCGATCACGCCCGGGGCGACCTTCTCGATCACGTCGGTCAGCTTGGCGTTGATCGGGCCCTTGCCGTCGATCGGCTGGCCCAGCGTGTTGACCACGCGGCCCAGCAGTTCCTTGCCCACCGGCACTTCCAGAATGCGGCCGGTGCACTTGACCTGGTCGCCTTCCGAGATGTGTTCGTAGTCGCCCAGCACCACGGCGCCGACAGAGTCGCGCTCGAGGTTCAGCGCCAGGCCGAAGGTGTTGCCGGGGAATTCCAGCATCTCGCCCTGCATCACGCCGGACAGGCCGTGCACGCGGCAGATGCCATCGGTCACGGAAATCACCGTGCCGGTGTTGCGCACTTCAGCTTCGGCGCCAAGGCCCGAGATGCGGGACTTGATCAGCTCGCTGATTTCTGAGGGGTTCAGTTGCATCACAATGCTCCTAATTCTTCAATCCGTCGGCTGTCCGCACATCAGGCGGTCAGCGCGGCTTGCATGGCGGCCAGGCGCGCGCGCACCGAGGTATCCAGCACTTCGTCGCCCACCTTGACGCGAACGCCGCCGATCAGCGAGGGGTCGACCGTCACGGTCGGCACCAGCTTGCGCCCGAACTTGCGTTCGAGCGAGGCGACCAGATCGGTCAGCGGCGCGCCGTCGAGCGGGAACGCGCTGGTGATTTCGACGTCGGCCGAACCTTCTTGGGCGTTCTTCAGCGCATGGAACTGCTCGGCAATCTCCGGCAGCACGGTCAGGCGGTCGTTGTCCACCAGCAACTGCACGAAGCGGCGCGCCTCGTCGTTGACCGGAGACTTCAGCACCGACAGGAACAGTTCGGCCAGCTTGTCGCCGGGAACGTTCGGATCGTCGGCCAGCGCCTTGATCTCCGGGGTGGCCGCGACCTGCCCCATTTCCGAAACCAGCTCGGACCATGCACCCAGATTGCCGGCGTTGGCCTCGCTGGCGACGCGGAACAGCGCCTCGGCGTAGGGACGGGCAATGGTTGCGGTTTCTGCCATGATTAGAGCTCGGCCTTCAGTTGGTTGAGCAGGTCGGCGTGGACCTGCGCATTCACTTCACGCTTGAGGATCTGCTCTGCACCCTTGACGGCCAGCACGGCGACCTGGTCGCGCAGCTGCTCGCGTGCCTTGGTGACCTGCTGTTCGGCATCGGCCTTCGCTTGCGCGATGATGCGTGCGGCTTCGGCCTGGGCGTTGCGCTTGATCTCTTCGGCGACCATCTGGGCGCGCTTCTCCGCGTCGGCGACGCGTTGCGCACCTTCGGCGCGGGCTTCGGCCAGGGCCACGTCCACGCGCTTGTTGGCCAGCTCGAGTTCGGCCTTGCCCTTTTCGGCAGCCGCGAGACCGTCGGCGATTTTCTTTGCGCGTTCGTCGAGCGCCTTCACCAGCGGCGGCCAAATGAATTTGGCGACAACCCACCACAGGATGAAGAACACGACCATCTGCGCAAAAAACGTTGCGTTCAGATTCATGGTGTGTTCCTTTCGGTAAACAAACTACAGATAAATGCGCAAAGGCGGCCAGGCTAGTGGCCTGCGCCGCCCGTCAGCATCATGCAGACCGAAAAGATTTACTGAATGACGGCCAGCAGCGGGTTGGCGAACGCGAACAGCATGGCCACGCCCACACCGATCAGGAATGCCGCGTCGATCAGGCCGGCCAGCAGGAACATCTTGGTCTGCAGCGGGTTCATCAGTTCCGGCTGACGCGCGCAGGCTTCGATGTACTTGCCACCCATCAGAGCGATACCCAGGCAGGCACCGATCGCGCCCAGGCCGATGATGATGCCGATACCGATGGCGGTCAGACCCTGGATGTTGGCGAGAAATTCTTGCATGACGACTCCTTTAATTTGAGAAGAGACTTAGAACCAAAAAAACCAAAAACCAAAAAACCGGAAATCAGTGCTTGTCGTGTGCCTGGCCGAGATACACCAGCGTCAGCATCATGAAAATGAAGGCCTGCAGCAGCACGATCAGGATGTGGAAGATCGCCCAGACCGCGCCGGCAATCACGTGGCCGACGAAGCCCAGAGCCGAGAGGTCGGCGCCGAAGGTCCACATCGAGCCCAGCAGCGCGATCAGCAGGAACACGAGTTCGCCGGCGTACATATTGCCGAACAGTCGCATGCCGAGCGAAACGGCCTTGGCCAGGAATTCGATGACGTTCAGCACCAGGTTGAACGGGGCCAGGTACCACTTGCCGCCGAACGGTGCCGACAGCAGCTCGTGCACGAAGCCGCCCGCGCCCTTGATCTTGAAGCTGTAGTAGATCATCAGGATCAGCACGGCGAACGACATGCCCAGCGTGCCGTTCAGGTCGGCGGTCGCCACGGCCTTGTGGTGCGGCAGGTGGACGCCGAACACGCCCAGCAGGTGGTTCAGGCCGTGGACCCAGTCAACCGGGATCAGGTCGATCGCGTTCATCATGGTGATCCAGCAGAACACCATCAGCGCCAGCGGCGCGATCCACGAACGGTCGCCGTGGATGATGCCCTTGGCCTGGTCGTCGACCATCTCGACGATCATTTCGACGAAGGCCTGGAAGCGGCCCGGCACGCCGGCGGTAACGCGACGCGCGGCCAGGTACAGGAACAGCACGGCGATCGCGCCGCACAGCACCGACCAGAACACGGTGTCGTAATTGATCACGCCGAAGTCGACCACGGAGGCCTGCTTGCCGCCGATCGAATTCAGGTTCTGCAAATGTTCGGCGATATAGCCGGATGGGGTGAGCGCGTTTTCAGCGCCTTGAGCAGTTGCCATGTCGAATCGAACCGTATATTGCGAAACCTGTTTGACCTGCATTCGCCATCGCGAACGCTCGGTATGCTTCTTGCACCGCCTTCGGCTCGTCGGCCGGTCACCGCAATGCAAGTCGCTTCGTAACTTCCCGATGCCGCGCGCGATTCGAAATCGGCGTGGCATCCCAATCTTGTTTTCTCGAATCCGGCCCTCAATTGCCCTGAATCAGAACAACGCGGCACCGGTTCGGGGCATGGCGATCCGTAATTCGGCAATTCGAAAATCTATCGAATCGCCAGCGCCACCCAGTACGTCTTCAACGCAAACAGGAACGTGACCAGCATCGGCACCCAACGCAGATCGCGGTACAGCACCACCACCAGCACGAACAGCGCGACGGTGGCCATCACCTTGATCGCCTCGCCGACCACCAGCCCGCCGATCGACGCGCGGTCCCGTGCGAGCCAAAGCCGGAAGGCGAAGAACGCGCTCGGCACGCAGCACACCGCGCCGCCGAACAGCGCCGACCAGCCGTACGGTCCGGCCTCGGGGCCGAACACCGCCCAGCCGATCGCCGACAGCAGCGTCACCGCGACTTGCGCCAGCACCACCTTGCCCGGCGTCATCCGCGAGGGCCGTAGCGCGCGTTCGCCGAACAGCGACACCGCGTCGTCGTGCGACAGCGGCTGGATCGGCGCGGCGGGGCCGTCGTCGGACGCGTCATCGCGCCAGTCGTCACGGTCCCACGCGTCGCGATCCCACTCGTCGGCCTGACGCCCGGAAGTCCGCTCGGTACGGTCGGTATTCGATCCCGCGCGAGGCGGCTTTGGGTCTGTCGCCACTACAACTTATCGGTCTGCCTGCTTGCAGTTCTGGCCGGGAACTTTTCGTCCTCGGCCAGTATTCAAACCGCACGATTTTACGGGGAATGCGGATAACGAGTCAATCTGCTTACAGTTGCCTTGCAAGGCAAAACACCACAACTCTTGCTATCTCGCTTCGATCATGCTTGCGCGGATATTGCGCGACAATGACCTGACACGTAATCGGATTGCGTAGCAAAAAAATGGCGCCGGGGGAAGAACCCGGCGCCATTCGCGCTGTTCCATTGGGCGATCATCGCCCAACCGCGCTCATGCGACCTGTCGTCCCGCGGCGGGGTCGCGCAAGCGGGCCAGCACGCCGTCGAGCGCGTCGTTGCTGGAAAACTGGATGGTGAGCTGACCCTTGCCGCGCGCGCCGAGCTTGATCTGCACCGGCATGCCGAGCGCGTCGGACAGTTCCTCCTCCAGCCGCGCGACGTCGCGCGCGCCCGGCCCGGTCTTCTGCTTCAGCGACTTCAGATCGAAGGGCTTCAGCGTCGAGGTCACCAGCTTCTCGGTCTCACGCACCGAGAGCCGCTTGTTGATGATCTGGTTGGCCAGCGTGATCTGGTGCGCGCCGTCCACCGCGAGCAGCGCGCGCGCATGGCCCATGTCGAGATCGCCGGCCATCAGCATGGTCTGCACCGGCTGCGCCAGGTTCAGCAGGCGCAGCAAATTGGACACCGCGCTGCGCGAGCGGCCGACCGACTCGGCGGCCTGTTCGTGGGTGAACTTGAATTCGCGGATCAGGCGCATGATGCCTTGCGCCTCTTCCAGCGGGTTCAGGTCCTCGCGCTGGATGTTCTCGATCAGCGCCATCGCCGCCGCGGCCTCGTCGGCCACGTCCTTGATCAGCACCGGCACCTTGTCCAGCCCCGCCAGCTTGGAGGCGCGGAAACGGCGCTCGCCGGCAATGATCTCGTAGCGATCGGGCTCGGCCACGCGCCGCACCAGGATTGGCTGCATCAGGCCCTGCGCGCGGATGCTCGCTGCGAGCTCCTGCAGCGCACCCTCGTCCATCCGCGTGCGCGGCTGGTACTTGCCCGGCTGCAGCTGATCGACGCGCAGCACGGTGGGGGAACCGTCCTGGCGCGCCGCCTCGACGATCTCCGCCGGGCCGCCCAGCAGGGCTTCCAGCCCACGGCCCAGGCCCTTCTTCTTCGCGGTACTCATGGTGGTGGCTCCTTGCTTGCTGCCGCTCGCCGGCTCAGGCGATCTGGCCGAGTTGCTTGACGCGCGCGATCATCTCGGCGCCGAAATCGAGATAGGCCTTGGCGCCCTTCGACGCCGGATCGAAGGCCACGCCCGGCATGCCGTACGACGGCGCCTCCGCCAGCCGCACATTGCGCGGGATCATCGTCTTGAAGACCTTGTCGCCGAAATGCGCTTCCAGCTGGGCGGAAACCTGCTGCTGCAGCGTCACGCGCGGATCGAACATCACACGCAGCAGGCCGATGACCTTCAGGTCCTTGTTCAGGTTGGCGTGCACCTGCTTGATCGTATTGACCAGGTCGGACAGCCCCTCCAGCGCGAAGTACTCGCACTGCATCGGCACGATGACGCCATGCGCCGCACACAGGCCGTTCAGCGTCAGCAGCGACAGCGATGGCGGGCAGTCGATCAGCACGAAATCGTACTCGCCCTCGACCTCGGCCAGCGCCTGGCGCAGCCGGCGCTCGCGATGCTCGAGCTCGACCAGTTCGACCTCGGCACCGGCCAGCTCGCGGTTGGCCGGCAGCACGTCGTACTTGCCCGACTCCGAGCGCTGGCGTGCCTGCGGGATGGTGGCGAAGCCGACCAGCACCTGATAGACGCTGTGCTCCAGCCCCTGCTTGTCGATGCCCGAACCCATCGATGCATTGCCTTGCGGATCGAGATCGACCAGCAGCACGCGCTGCCCTTGCGCGGCAAGGCCAGCGGCGAGGTTCACCGTGGTGGTGGTCTTGCCCACCCCGCCCTTCTGGTTTGCGATCACGAATACCTTTGCCATGGGTTCTGCAGCTCCTCGCTTGTATTCAGTCGGCGCGCGCATCGCTGCGCTCGCCACGGCGCGACAGCACCACCAGGTGGCGCTGCGCGTCCAGTTCGGGCACCGCGAGCTGCGGCACCGCTTCGACCTGCCAGGCCGACATCAGTCCGGCCTGCTCCATCCGCTCCAGTTCGGCGTGCGGATAGACCCCTTTCATTGCGATCATGCGTCCGCCCGGGGCCAGCAGGTGGCCGGCAAGCGTGACGAAATCGGTCAGCTCGGCGAAGGCCCGCGACGTGATCACGGCGAAACCGTCGGCGTCGGCCAGCTTCTCCACCGGCCCCCAATGCGCCGCCGCATTGCCGAGCCTCAGTTGGGCGCGGCACTGGGTCAGGAAGGCGGTCTTCTTCTGCACGATGTCCACCATCAGCACCGACACGTCGGGACAGGCGATGGCCAGCGGCAAGCCCGGCATGCCGCCGCCCGAGCCGACGTCCAGCACCCTGCCCCGCGCGCCGGGCGCGACCTCGGGCCGACGCGCCGCCTCGGCCAGCGCCGGCACGGCGGCCAGCGAGTCCAGCAGATGATGCGTCAGCATCTCATCCGGATGGCGGATCGCGGTCAGGTTATAAGTGGCGTTCCATTTGCGCAGCAGGGCCAGATAGGCGAGCAGCGTCTCGATACGGGCGCCGTCGAGCGGCAGGCCGATGGCGGCTAGGCCAGCTTCAAGGCGGCGGCGCTGCGCGGCCTCGTCGACCGCGCCGTGGCGCCGCGCCTGGGATGCGTGCGGACCGCTCACTCAGGCCGCCTCGCGGCCCGAGCCGGCCGTCTTGCCGCGGCCCATGCCCTTCTTCTTCAGGTGTACCAGCAGCAGCGAGATCGCCGCCGGCGTCACGCCCGAGATGCGTGAAGCCTGGCCAAGCGTCTGCGGGCGATGCTGGTTCAGCTTCTGGCTGACCTCGAAGCCGAGGCCGCGCACTTCGGTGTAGTCGAAGTCGTCCGGTAGCCGGGTCGACTCGTTGGCTTCCAGCTTGTCGACCTCGGCCGCCTGGCGGGCGATATAGCCGTGGTACTTGATGCCGATCTCGATCTGCTCGCGGATCTGTTCGGCCTGCAGCGGGTCCTCGGCCAGCGGCTCGGACGGCGCATGGCGGCCGGCCTGCAGCGCCATCAGCGCGTCGTAGCCGACGCCCGGGCGCCGCAGCAGGTCCGCCAGGCTGTATTCACGCTCGATCGGCTTGCCCAGCAGCGGCACGGCGTCCTCGGCGGGGAGACTTGCCGGGTTGACCCAGGTGCTCTTCAGACGCTCTGTTTCACGTGAAACAGCGTCGCGCTTGCGATTGAATGCGTCCCAGCGGACGTCGTCGACGACGCCAAGCTCGCGGCCGATCTCGGTCAGCCGCATGTCGGCGTTGTCCTCCCGCAGGCTCAGGCGGAATTCGGCGCGGCTGGTGAACATCCGGTACGGCTCGGTCACGCCGCGCGTGATCAGGTCGTCGACCAGCACGCCAAGGTAAGCCTGGTCGCGGCGCGGCGCCCAGGCCTCGCGCTCCTGCGCGTAGCGGCCGGCGTTGATGCCCGCCAGCAGCCCTTGGGCCGCGGCCTCTTCGTAACCCGTGGTGCCATTGATCTGGCCGGCGAAGAACAGCCCGCCGATTGCCTTGCTCTCCAGCGAGGCCTTCAGCGCACGCGGGTCGAAGTAGTCGTACTCGATCGCATAGCCGGGACGCAGGATATGGGCGTTCTCGAGGCCACGGATCGAATGCACCAGCTCCAGCTGCACGTCGAACGGCAGGCTGGTCGAGATGCCATTGGGATAGAACTCGTTCGTCGTCAGCCCTTCCGGTTCCAGGAAGATCTGGTGGCTTTCCTTGCTGGCAAAGCGATGGATCTTGTCCTCGATGCTCGGGCAGTAACGCGGGCCTACCCCTTCGATCACGCCGGTGTACATCGGCGAGCGGTCCAGCCCACCCCGGATGATCTCGTGGGTACGGGCGTTGGTGTGGGTGATCCAGCACGGCAGCTGCTGCGGATGCTGCTCCGGACGGCCCAGGAACGAGAACACCGGGACCGGATCCAGGTCGCCGGGCTGCTCTTCCATCACCGAGAAGTCGATGGTCCGGCCGTCGATACGGGGCGGCGTGCCCGTCTTCAGGCGCCCCTGCGGCAGCTTCAGCTCCTTGAGGCGGGCCGACAGCGTGACCGCGGCCGGATCGCCGGCACGGCCGCCGGTGTAGTTGTCCAGGCCGACGTGGATCTTGCCGTCCAGAAAGGTGCCGGCGGTCAACACCACCGCGCGGGCGCGGAAGCGGACGCCGACCTGCGTCACGGCGCCAACCACGCGGTCGCCCTCGACCATCAGGTCGTCGACGGCCTGCTGGAACAGCATCAGATTGGGTTGATTCTCCAGCCGGGTGCGGATCGCCTTGCGATACAGCACGCGGTCGGCCTGGGCGCGGGTGGCGCGCACAGCCGGGCCCTTGCTGGAGTTCAGGATACGGAACTGGATGCCGGCCTCGTCGGTGGCGGCCGCCATGGCACCGCCAAGCGCGTCGACTTCCTTGACCAGATGCCCCTTGCCGATGCCGCCGATCGACGGATTGCAGCTCATCTGCCCCAGCGTCTCGATGCTATGGGTCAGCAGCAGCGTCTGGCAGCCCATGCGGGCTGCGGCCAAGGCCGCTTCGGTGCCGGCATGGCCACCGCCGACGACAATGACATCGAACTCTTTCGGGTAAAGCATGGGGGCACCTCCTCCGGGAGGCTGGAGAGGGAAAAACGGGATGCGGAATTATACCGGCATTCACCAGGGCATTCCGGACACACTCCCCTTCCACGTGAAACATTGTGCTTCCGCGGCGACCGTGTTTCACATGATACAACGCCCGCGTCACACGGCTTCCGCCCTGTTTCACGTGAAACGTCGAGCCATCACCGCTGCCAGAGGCGGTGTTCCACGTGAAACAAAAAAGGCCGGGCCATCGGCCCAGCCTTCTCCACTGCCTCACTACGCTGCGGCTCCCCTACCCGGCCAGTTGGGGCGCATAAGAATCACCGCTGCTGCCGCAAGTACTCCGCCACCCGCTCCAGCAGCCGTCCCATATCCCGCTGCACCGTACCGAAATTGGCATTGCGCTCCCGAGTCCGCTCGTCCATGTAGAGGGGACGGCGGATCTCGATCTGCAGGCTGTGGCGGCGCTCCGCCGGCCGGCCGATCTGGGCGATCAACTGCACCCCCTTGTACGGGTCGTTGCGCGCAACGGTATAGCCCATGTCGCGCAATCCCAATTCGATCAGTCCGACGAACTCCGAATCGCAGGTCGTGCCGTCGCGGTCGCCCAGCACAAAGTCCGCCAGCGGGTGCGGGCTGACCTTCTTCAGCCGCTCGTAGGCATTGTTCGGCATCGAGTGCAGGTTCAGATGCCAAACGGCGCCGAAGCGGCGATAGGTCGTGTCCACCGCTTCCGCCAGCGCCGCATGGTACGGGCGATAGTAATGCTCGATGCGGTTGCGCACCTCGGCCACGCCGAGCTTGCGGGCGTAGATCGGCGTATTGGCGTCGATGTTGCGCCACACCAGGCCGAAGCCCAGCTGCGTCTTCTCGCCCGGGGCCAGCGGCTCGGGCCAAGGCCCGTCCAGCAGCGCCGGGTCGAGGTCGTCCGGCATCCGGTTCGGATCGATATAGACGCGCGGGAAGTTCGCCGCGATCAGCGTGCCGCCGACCGCAGGCACCGCCTCCCACAGCGCCTCGACGTGAGTGTCCTCGCCTTCGCGCAGCCTCGCCATCGGCACGGCCGCGCCGAAGTCGTCGGGATAGCGCGTGCCGCTGTGGGGCGAATCGCAGACCAGCGGCAGCGCTTCGCCCTCGGGCAGGCGGCGGACGATGGGTTCGAACGCCGCCGCCATCAGTTCAGCTCGATCTTGGCGGTCTTGGCCACGCGCGCGTAGCGGGCCATCGCCTGCTCGATCTGCGCCTTGAACTGCTCGGGCGTGGTCGGCACCAGCGTCCCGCCGGATTCCTCGACCTTGCGCTTGAAGTCCGGGTTCTGCATCGCCTTGTGGATCGCGGCGTTCAGCTTGGCCACCACCGGTGCGGGCGTGCCCGCCGGCGCCACGATGCCGAACCAGCCGCCCTCGCCCATGTCCTTGAAGCCGAGCTCGGCATAGGTCGGTACGTCCGGCAGTTGCGACGAACGGCCGGCACCCAGCACGGCCAGTGCGCGCAGGCGGCCACCCTTGACGTGCGGCAGCGTCGACGACAGGTTGTCGGTGATCGCGTTGACCTGCCCGGCGACCGCGTCGTTCAGCGCCAGGCCGGCGCCCTTGTACGGGACATGCAGCAGATCGATACCGGACAGCATCATGAAGTTCTCGATATTCACGTGCCCGAGCGAGCCGGCGCCCGGCGACGCGAAGCTGTACTTGCCGGGGTTGGCCTTGGCCAGCGCGATGAACTCCTTCATGGTCTTGGCCGGCACGCTCGGATGGACGGCAAACACGCTGGGGATCGCCACCACATTGGTGACCGGCACGAAGTCCTTGATCGGGTCGTAGCTCAGCTTCGGATAGACCGCCGGATTCGAGCCGTGCGTGCTGACCGTGGCCATGCCGATCGTGTAGCCGTCCGGCGCCGAGCGGGCGACTTCGCCCATGCCGAGCGAGCCGCCTGCCCCGCCCTTGTTCTCGACCACGATCGACTGGCCCAGCTCGCGGCCAGCGTACTCGGCGACCAGGCGCGCCGACAGATCGGTGGAGCCGCCGGCGGCGAAGGGCACGATCAGGCGGATCGGACGGCTGGGATAGTTGGCCGGCGCGGCGCTGGCCGCGGCGGGCAGCAGCACGGCGGCGGCGACTGCGGAAGTGACGGCGGTAGTCACGGCGGACAGCACAAAGCGACGACGTGTGGTCACGGCTCGGTTCATGGCGATGTTCTCCTTGGAATTGCCTTGTCTTTTACGTGGCGGACGATGCCGATTCGGGGCCAAAGATGCCCACGACGCGTCAAGTGTCGGCCAGTTTACCGAGCGTGCACAAACGACTATATTGCACGCTTCCATTACCTCAGTTCATCCTCGCCGCGCCCATCCGCCGATGAGCGCAGAAGCCCCGCATGCGCCTGCGATCGCCATCGATGTCCGAGCTGCACGCCTTCGCCACCGCGGCGCGGCTGGGCAGCTTCACGCGCGCCGCGCAGGAGCTATGTGTGACCCAGGGCGCGATCAGCCGGGCGATCGCCAGGTTGGAGGCGCACTTCGGCCAGCCACTGATCCAGCGCAACGCGCATCGGCTGGTGCTGACCGCCGCGGGCCGCGGCTTCCTCGAGGCGGTGGCCCAGCCGCTGGCCGCGATCGAATCGGCCAGCGCCGCGCTGCTCGCCGGCGACCGGCAACACCATCTGACGCTGTCCGCCCTGCCCACGCTGGCCAGCGTCTGGCTGGTGCCGCGCCTGCCGGACTTCCATCGGCGCCATCCCGATATCCGCCTCGACTTCGTGCCATACCGGCGCGACGAGGATTTCTCGGGGCCCGCACCCGATGCGGCGCTGCTGGCGGGCACCGCCAACAGCTGGCCCAATCTGCAGGTGGACTACGTAATCGGCAGCGAGATGGTGCCGGTCTGCCATCCGGAGCGTGCACGGCTGCGGCGGGAGGCTGGTCAATGGCGGACGCCGGCGGATCTGCTGCGGGAGTCCCTGCTCTTTCACACCGGCGCGCCCGCCAACTGGCAGCACTGGTTCGTTGCGGCGGGCGTACCCAACGCTGCGCCCACGCTGGCCACGGGGTTCGACCAGGTGTCGATTCTGGTGCAGGCGGTCAAGGCCGATATCGGCATCGCGGTGCTGCAGCGCTGCCTGGTACGCGACGAGATCGCGGCCGGCCGCGTGGTGGCGCCCTTCGATCTGCCGATCCGTCTGACGCGGGGCTACTTCCTGTGCGCGCCGCGGGAGCGGCGCGACCATCCGGCGCTGAACCGTTTCCGGCAGTGGCTGCTGGAAACGGCGGCGCAGGACCCGGATGTGGTCCGCGTCAGGGGTAATGATTCACCGGATAGATGACAAAGAGTTATCCAACGCAAGAAACATTAATCATGCTAATTGACGTTGCCAACCATAAGAGCGACAAATGATAACGGCGCACCGAAGCGCGCCGTTATTCTTTCGTAGCATGGAAGGGTCAGACAAGGCTGTCCGGCCACGCTTTCAAGCCAGTCTTCAAGCGGCCTTCTTCGCCAGCCCCAGATAGGTCTCGATGACGCGCGGATCGGCGGCCAGCTCGTCGGCCGGTCCGGCCATCGCAATCTCTCCGGTCTCGATCACATAGCCGTAGTCGGCCACCTGCAGCGCCGCGCGCGCGTTCTGCTCGATCAGCAGCGTCGCCACGCCCGTGCCGCGCAGGTCGTTGATGATGTGGAAGATCTCCTTGACGATCAGCGGCGCGAGACCAAGGCTGGGCTCGTCCAGCATCAGCAGTTCGGGCTTGGCCATCAGCGCGCGGCCGACCGCCAGCATCTGGCGCTCGCCGCCGGACAGCGTGCCGGCATCCTGGCGCGCGCGCTCGCGCAGCCGGGGGAACAGCTCGTAGACCACGTCCATCTGGTCGAGGAAGTTCTTCTCGCCCGCGCGCTTGCGGCGGAAGGCGCCGAGCCGCAGGTTGTCCTCGACGCTCATCGAGCCGAACAGCTCGCGCTTTTCCGGCACCAGGCACATGCCGCGCGCGACCCGGCCCTCGACCGGAATGCCGGCCATGTCGTGGCCCAGGTAGGACACCATGCCGCTGGCCGAGCCGGTCGGCGGCAGCGCCCCCATGATCGCGTTCAGCATGGTGGACTTGCCCGCGCCATTGGGGCCGATCACCGTGACGATCTTGCCGGCCTCGACCGACAGGCTGGCCCCGTGCACCGCCTCGACCTTGCCGTAGCGGACATGCAGGTCCTTCACTTCGAGAATCACGCTCACCGCTCGCTCCCTTATTCCACGCCGCCCAGATAGGCCTCGAGCACCGCGGGGTTCTTCTGCACTTCCTCGGGCACGCCCTCGGCGATGCGCGTGCCGAACTCCATCACCACCAGCCGGTCGGTCAGGTTCATCACGAAGTCCATGTCGTGCTCGACCAGCAGCACGCTCATGCCCTCGCCCTTGAGCTTGCGCAGCAGCTCGGCCAGCGCCTGCTTCTCCTTGTAGCGCAGGCCCGCAGCCGGCTCGTCGAGCAGCAGCAGCGCGGGATCGCAGCACAGCGCGCGGGCGATCTCGAGAATGCGCTGCTGGCCCAGCGCCAGGCTGCCGGCCTCCATGTACATGCAGTCGGCAAGGCCCACGCGCTCGAGCTGGCGCTTCGCCTCGAACAGCAGCTTGGCCTCCTCGCCGCGGTTCATGCGCAGGATCGCCGCCGACACGCCGCCCTGCGGCCGGTAGTCGCCGCGCAGATGCGCGCCGATCGCGACGTTCTCCAGCACCGTCATCGTCGGCAGCAGATGCACGTGCTGGAAGGTCCGGCCGATACCGCGCTTGACGATCTCGCGCGACGGCAGATTGGTGATGGCCTCGCCGCGATAGCGCACTTCGCCGCGCGTCAGCGGCAGCACGCCGGTGACGAGATTGAAGGTGGTCGACTTGCCGGCGCCATTGGGCCCGATCAGTCCGACGATCTCGCCGGCGCGGACCTGGAAGCTGACGTCGTTGACCGCCACCAGTCCGCCGAACTCCTTGCGCGCCGCGCGCACGTCGAGGATCAGTTCGCCGGCCTGCGGCTTTTGCCGTACGGGCAGCGCGGCGGCCTGTTCGGGCGCGCGCACCGGCGGCCCGCTCGGCCATGCCTTGCGCAGGAAGGGCCAGAGCCCGTCGCGCGCATACTGCAGCAGCAGCACCAGCAGCACGCCGAACACGATGATCTCGAAGTTGCCGTTGGCGCCCAGCAGCTTCGGCAGCACGCCCTGCAGCATGTCCTTCAGGATGGTCAGGATGCCCGCGCCCAGCACCGCGCCCCACACGTGGCCGACACCGCCGACCACCGCCATGAACAGGTACTCGATGCCATAGTTCAGGCCGAACGGCGTCGGGTTCACCGCGCGCTGCAGATGCGCGTACAGAAAGCCCGAGATACAGGCCAGCACCGCGGCGACGACGAACACCACCACCTTCATCCACGCGGTATTGACGCCCATCGCCTCGGCCATCACGCCGCCGCCCTTCAGCGCGCGGATCGCGCGGCCGGGACGCGAATCGAGCAGGTTCTGCATCGCCACCACCGCGAGCAGCACCACCACCCAGATCAGATAGAACATCGAGCGGCCCGACTGCAGCTCGAAGCCCAGCAGCGACAGCACCGGGATGCCGTTCAGGCCATCGTACTTGCCGAGGAATTCGAGATTGCCGAACAGGAAGAACAGCGACAGCCCCCAGGCGATCGTCGCCAGCGGCAGGTAATGCCCCGACATCCGCATCGTGATCAGGCCGATCACATAGGCCGAGGCCATCGTGATCACCAGCCCGACCAGCAGGCCGAACCAGGGCGACAGCCCGTACTGCGTGGTCAGGTAGGCGGTGCTGTAGGCGCCCAGGCCCACGAAGGCCGCCTGCCCGAACGAGGTCATGCCGCCGACGCCGGTCAGCAGCACCAGGCCGATCGCGACGATGCTGTACAGGCCGATGTAGTTGCCCAGCGTGATCCAGAACTCAGGCGTGGGGAGCACCGGCAGCAGGGCCAGGATCGCCGCGAACGCGATCAGCAGAAGCCGGTTGCGCAGGTTGGCGCTGCCGGAGGCCGGGGCCGGGGTCGTCGCCGGCGCCGTCGCCGGGAGCGTCGGCGTTGCGGCCGCCGCCGTGTCGGACGCCTGCTGCGTCCCGGTTGTGCGTGTGGCTTGCCGTTGCATCATTCCTCGTCTTCCACATGTTTGCTGGTCAGCGAGCGCCACAGCAGCACCGGAATGATCAGCGTGAACACGATGACCTCCTTGAACGCACTGGCCCAGAAGGACGAATAGGATTCGAGCAGCCCCACCAGCAGCGCGCCGGCGGCCGCCACCGGATAGCTGACCAGCCCGCCGACGATGGCGCCGACGAAGCCCTTCAGGCCGATCAGGAAGCCCGACTCGTAGTAGACCGTGGTCAGCGGCGCGATCAGGATGCCGCACAGCGCGCCCATCGCGGCGGCCAGCGTGAACGACAGCCGGCCCGCCTGCGTGGTGCCGATGCCGACCAGGCGCGCGCCCAGCCGGTTGACCGCGGTGGCGCGCAGCGCCTTGCCGGTCAGCGTGCGGTCGAAATAGAAGTACAGGCCGGCGATCAAGAGCCCGGACACGCCGATCACCCACAGGCTCTGGCCGGACACCGACAGCGCACCAACATCGAAGCGCGCATCGGAGAAGGCGGTGGTGCGCGAGCCCTCGGCGCCGAACATCACCAGTCCCAGCCCGACCAGCGCGAAGTGCACGCCGACCGAGACGATCAGCAGCACCAGCGTGCTGGCCTCGGCCAGCGGCTGGTAGGCGATGCGATACAGCATCGGGCCCATCGGCACCACGATCAGCAGCGTCAGCGCGATCTGCGCCAGCATCGGCAGCGGCTGGGCGCCATAGGCCTGCGTCAGCCAGTGCACCGCGAACGGAAAGACCAGGTACTTGCCGGCCAGCACCGCCAGCCGGCGGCCGGCGCTGCGGCGCAGTTCTGCGCTGCGCAGCACGGTGGCGCCCTCGTAGACGAAGGTCAGCACCCCCATCGCCACCAGCAGCCACGAGGTCTGCGGCGCATGGCCCGCCTGCATCACGGCCAGCGTCAGCGCGCCGTAGGCGACGAACTCCCCTTGCGGGATGAAGATGACGCGGGTCACCGAAAACACCAGCACCAGGGCCAGCGCCAACAGCGCGTAGATCGCGCCGGAGGTGATGCCGTCCTGTGCCAGGATGGCCGCAATCGAGAGGTCCATGATCTCCTCGGGGGTTGCCGCGATGCAGCGAATTACGAAATAGTAAAGGTCTTACGCTTCGAGGAAATCCGCGCGAACCCTAGCGCCCGGTTCCGCTTGACCGGTTTTGCCTCACCGGTTTTGCCTCACCGGTTTTGCCTCACCGGTTCTGCCTCACCGGTTCTGCCTCACCGGTTCCCTTCCCCGGGGCCGCAAAACAAAAAAGGCGCATGGTGCGTCCATGCGCCCTGCCGCGCGGCGAAGCTGCCAGGCGTTCCTACTTCTGCAGCTTCCACTTGCCGTCGACGATCTGCACCATCACGCGCGAGCGCTGGTCCAGGCCCAGATGGTCGGTCGGGCTCATCGTCATGATGCCGTGCGAGACCGGCAGCTCCTTGGTCTGCTCCAGCGCATCGCGCAGCGCCTTGCGGAATTCCGGCGTGCCCGGCTGCGCCTTCTTCAGCGCGACCGGAATCGCGCGCTCGAGCAGCAGGCCGGCGTCCCAGGCATGGCCGCCGAAGGTCGACACCTGGCCGCCGAAGGCCTTCTCGTAGGCGGTCTTGTAGGTCATCGCCGGCTTCTTGACCGGATTGCTGTCGGGCAGCTGCTCGGCGACCAGCAGCGGACCGGCCGGCAGCAGCGCGCCTTCGCAGTCCTTGCCGCAGACGCGCAGGAAGTCGGGGTTGGCGACGCCGTGGGTCTGGTAGATCTTGCCCTTGTAGCCGCGCTCCTTCAGCGCCTTGGCGGGCAGCGCCGACGGCGTGCCGGAACCGGCGATCAGCACCGCGTCCGGATTGCTGGCCATGATCTTCAGCACCTGGCCGGTGACCGAGGTATCGGTGCGGGCGAAGCGCTCGTTGGCGACGACCTTGATCTTGCGGATGTCCGCCACCTTGGCGAACTCCTGCGACCAGCTCTCGCCGTAGGCATCCGCGAAGCCGATGAAGGCCACCGTCTTCACGTTGTTGTTGCTCATGTGCTCGGAGATCGCGGTCGCCATGTGCGAGTCGTTCTGCGGGGTCTTGAAGACCCAGGCGCGCTTGGCGTCCATCGGTTCGATGATGCGCGCCGACGCCGCCATCGTGATCATCGGCGTGCCGCTCTCGGCGACCACGTCGACCATCGCCAGCGAATTCGGCGTCACGGTCGAGCCGACCACGGCGTCGACCTTGTCCTCGCTGATCAGCTTGCGGGTGTTCTTGACGGCGGTGGTGCTGTCCGAGGCGTCGTCGAGCACGATGTATTCGACCTTCTTGCCGGCGATTTCCTTGGGCAGCAGCGTGAAGGTGTTCTTTTCCGGGATGCCCAGCGAAGCCGCCGGACCGGTCGCCGATACCGTGACCCCGATCTTGATCTGGGCCTGGGCAGCGCCGGCGCACAGACAGGCGGCGGCGAAGGCCAGCATGCTGGCGCGCTTGAAATTCATCGTGTCTCCTTCTTCTCTCAAACCGGTCGGCATCGAGCCGGCTTGGGGCCGGTCCGCGCCTGGCTTGTTGTTCCGACGGATCCGCGGTGCTTGATCGCCGCGCTTCGCCGTCGTGCCCGATCCCGTCCGCGCGTGCCCTCTTTTTCGAAGGGTCGCGGCCGATCTTCCAGCGCAATCCGTACTGAAGACAGGCTTGCGAGGAGGCGGCCGGCGCCGGATTTGATTCGCCGACCGAGCGGTCGGGAATTCGCACCGAGTCTAACACAGCGCCCCTTGCCGCCAAGGCAGGATTAACCCGCATCGCCAGCATCGGCGCGCCTTTCGGCGGAGCCACCGGTGCGCGGGGACGTCAGCGAGGACCCGCGTGGGGACGTGCCCAGGACCACGCGGCGACCTGCCTCGGGACGTCCGCGAGGAGCGCGCGGCGAGCTGCGCGAGACGTACCCGGCGGCTACGCGAGGGCCGTGCGCGCCCTCAGCCGACGAAGGCGTCCCAGGCGGTCTTCAGGATCAGCGCGCTGACCACCAGCAGGAAGACCTTGCGCACGAAACGGCTGCCGTGCTTCAGCGCAAGCCGGCTGCCGAGCTGGCTGCCGATGACGTTGCCCACCGCCATCACCAGGCCGAGCTCCCACCAGACGTGCCCCTTGAAGCCGAGCAGCATCAGCGCCGCGACATTGGTGGCGAGGTTGACCAGCTTGGTCGAGGCCGCGGCGTGCAGGAAGTCGTAGCCGAACAGCCGCACGAACATGATCATCAGGAAGCTGCCCGTGCCGGGTCCAAAGATGCCGTCGTAGAAGCCGATCGCCGCGCCGCCCATCAGCGCGACCCAACGCTCGCGCGCGCCCGACAGCGTCGGCGCGTGCTCGGCACCGAGGTCCTTCCTGGCCAGCGTATAGATCAGCAGGATCGCCAGCACGAAGGGCAGCAGCTTGCGCAGCGGTTCGGCCGGCACCAGCGTCAGCGTGTAGGCGCCGGCCATCGAGCAGAGGAAGGCAGCCGCCACCGCCGGCCCGGTGGCACCCCAGTAGATCCGCACGCTGCGCGCGTAGCGCACCGCGGCGTTGAAGGTGCCGGCCATCGAGGCGACCTTGGTGGTGCCGATCAGCGTCGCCGGCGCGTGGCTCGGGTAGGCGCTGAAGATGGCGGGAATCTGCACCAGGCCGCCGCCGCCGGCGACCGCATCGATCAGGCCGGCCAGGAAGGCGGCGGCAAACAGGAAGGCGAACTCCATTGGAACATCCGGGAAAGCGTCAGCGAGTCAGGGGTAAAGAAACGAAAGCAGGAAGCGAAAGCGGGCGACGGCGTGGGGCGGACGCAGGCCGGGCAGGCGACGGCGTGTGACGGACTATCCGGGGCCGTCGCCAAACACAGGAACGGGCAAGGACTCCGCGGTCGGATCAGGACAGCTGCTTGACCGCCGGCGCCAGGTCGCGATGCCACAGGCCGCACGGCAGCCGGCTCAGGCCGTGATCCGACTTCCCGGGCTCGCCAGACTCCCCGGCAGCGGGCAGGCCCGGGGCCCACAGCAGATGGCGCACGCCATGCGCGCGGCACCAGTCGGCGAGCCAGTCGCGGCAAGAAGCGAGGATTGCACCACTTTCGTGCGTGCCGGGCAAGCACCAGGCTTCGGTGGCCATCGCCGCCAAACCGCCCAGATTGAGGCGCGGCACCAGCTGGACCGGCAGGCAGCCGACCAGCGCGGCGCCCTCCCACGCCAGCAGGCACAGGCCCAGCTCGGGCCGTTGCAGCAGCCGCTCGAGCATCGCGGCGCGGCCGCGCTGCAGCAGCACCGGCGCCGGCGCGCACGCCTGCAACCAGTCCGCCAGCATCGGCTGGTCGGCCGGAAAAGTCTGTCGAATCAGATAGTTGGGAGTTGGCGCAGAGGCGCCGGGGGCACCGGAGGAACCGGAAAGAATGGGATCGGACGGAGACGGCATGGCGGTCGCGGGCAAGGCGCGCATTGTCTCACGGAGAACGGCACAAATTAAAAAGGGCGTTGCCGAGGATCACCCGTCAACGCCCTTTCCTTATTTAACGCTGCTTCCTCACGGAATGCTCATCGTGGGTGCGCGCCTGTCGTCTCCTCGCTTCCGCCTCCATTTAACCTGCGAAAACCGTGGCTCCAATGTAACGAAGCGGTGCGTATCCAACAAGCTAGAAAAAACCCTAGCCCTAAAAACGGGCATGTACCGCGGCGGCCACTCCCCGCCGCGGCCTCCGGAGGTGCGCTAATGCCGGCTCCGGCTGAACAGCGCCTGCAGCTCGCCCATGATGCCACGGCGGAACAGCAGCACGCAGATCACGAAGATCACGCCGGTCACCATCGTCACCGACTCGCCCAGCGAGTTGAACCACTCGACGCCGGTGGCCGAGGCCAGGAAGCTGCCGATATCGCCCAGCTTGTTCTCCAGCGCGACGATCACGAAGGCGCCGACGATCGGACCGGACAAGGTACCCAGGCCGCCGACCAGCGTCATCAGGATCACCGTGCCCGACATCGACCAGTGCACGTCGGTCAGCGTCTCGAAGCCCAGCACCAGCGCCTTGATCGCGCCGGCCAGCCCCGACAGCGCGGCCGACAGCACGAAGGCCATCAGCTTGAAGCGGTCGGTGTCGTAGCCCAGCGAGATCGCGCGCGGCTCGTTCTCCTTGATCGCCTTCAGGATCTGCCCGAACGGCGAATGCACCGTGCGCACGATCAGCGCGAAGGCCAGCACGATGATCGCCAGCGCGACGTAGTACAGCGTCAGGTCGTCCGACAGCGACAGCACGCCGAACAGCTTGCCGCGCGGAATGCCCTGCAGCCCGTCCTCGCCGCCGGTGAACGGCGCCTGCAGGCAGAAGAAGAACAGCATCTGCGCCAGCGCCAGCGTGATCATCGAGAAGTAGATGCCTTGCCGCCGGATCGCCAGCGCGCCGACCACGTAGCCGATCGCCGCCCCTGCCAGCGTGCCCAGCACCAGCCCGACCTCCGGCGTCACGCCCCACACCTTCATCGCATGCCCGGCCACATAACCGGCGCCGCCGAAGAAGGCCGCGTGGCCGAACGACAGCAGGCCGGTGTAGCCGATCAGCAGGTTGAACGCGCAGGCAAACAGCGCGAAGCACAGCACCTTCAGCACGAACACCGGATAGGCGCCGGCCATCGGCGCGGCAATCAGCGCGAGCAGCAGCAGCCCATACAACAGCAGCGGCACGGTGCGCGGCACGCCGCGGCGCGCGGCGCCCGCCTCCACCGGCGCGGAAGCCTGCGTGCCCTGGGGTCCCTGTGTGCGCGATGCGCTTTGTCCGTCCATCACTTCTCCCTCCCGAACAGCCCGGCCGGCCGCAGCAGCAATACGATCACCATGATCAGGAACACCACGGTCGACGACGCTTCCGGATAGAACACCTTGGTCAGGCCCTCGATCACGCCGAGGCCAAGACCGGTGACGATCGAGCCCAGGATCGAACCCATGCCGCCGATCACCACCACCGCGAACACCACGATGATCAGGTTCTGCCCCATCAGCGGCGAGATCTGGATCACCGGCGCGGCCAGCACGCCGGCGAAGGCGGCCAGCGCGACGCCGAAGCCGTAGGTCAGCGTGACCATCAGCGGCACGTTGACGCCGAAGGCCTCGACCAGCTTCGGGTTCTCGGTGCCGGCGCGCAGATAGGCGCCGAGCTTGGTCTTCTCGATCATGTACCAGGTCGCCAGGCACACCGCCAGCGAGGCCACCACCACCCAGGCGCGGTAGTTCGGCAGGATCATGAAGCCCAGGTCGGTCGCGCCCGCCAGCAGTTCCGGCGTCGAATACGGCAGGCCCGACACGCCGTAGATCGAGCGGAACACGCCCTCGATCACCAGCGTGATGCCCAGCGTCAGCAGCAGGCCGTAGATATGGTCGAGCTTGTAGATCCAGCGCAGCATGGTCTTCTCGATGACCACGCCGATCACGCCGACCACCACCGGGGCGAGCAGCAGCATCACCCAGTAGTTGAGCCCAGCGTACTCCATGCCCATCCAGGCCAGCACCGCGCCGAGCATGAAGAGCGCGCCGTGCGCGAAATTGATGACGTTGAGCAGGCCGAAGATCACCGCCAGGCCGAGGCTCAACATCGCATAGAAAGCCCCGTTGACCAGCCCGAGCAACAGCTGGGACAACATGGCGGGCAAGGGAATACCGAAGATGTCCATCGCAGGCGTCAGCTATGCGGCGCCGCGGGCCCGTTCCGCGCCGGCCCGCCCTCCGTCGAGGAAGGCATGGGCCGGCGGCAGCGAACGCGCACGCGGCGCCGGTCGTTCATCGGGCCGCGGCGATGCGCGAGGCGCGCACCGCCGGGCCGGCGTCGTTTACTTCTTCAGCAGCGCGCACTTCGACTCGGCGGGCGTCGTGAAGGCCTGGTCGCCCGGGATCGTCGCCACGACCTTCAGGTAGTCCCAGGGCTTCTTCGACTCGGCCGGGCTCTTGACCTGCATCAGGTACATGTCATGAATGGCGCGGCCGTCGGCGCGGATATAGCCCTTGGTGTAGAAGTCGTCGATCTTCGCCTTCTTCAGCTCGGCCATCACCTTGTCCGGATCGTCGGTCTTGGCCGCCTCGACCGCCTTCAGGTAGGTACGCACCGCGGAGTAGTCGGCGGCCTGCAGGCTGCTCGGCATCTTCTTGTTCTTGGCGAAGAAGCGGTTGGCGAACTTGCGGGTCTCGTCGTTCATGTCCCAGTACCAGCTGTCGGTCATCAGCAGGCCTTCGGTGTTCTTCAGTCCGAGGCTGTGCACGTCGTTGATGAACATCAGCAGGCCGGCGATCTTCATGTTCTTGGTGATGCCGAATTCCTTGGCCGCCTTGATCGAATTGATCGTGTCGCCGCCGGCGTTGGCCAGGCCCAGGATCTGCGCCTTCGAGGCCTGCGCCTGCAGCAGGAACGACGAGAAGTCCGACGCCGACAGCGGATGGCGCACCGAGCCGACCACCGTGCCGCCATTGGCCTTGACCACCGCCGAGGTGTCGTTCTCCAGCGAATGGCCGAAGGCGTAGTCCGCGGTCAGGAAGAACCACGACTTGCCGCCCTGCTTGACCACCGCGCTGCCGGTGCCCTTGGCCAGCGCCACCGTGTCGTAGGCGTAGTGCACCGTGTACGGCGAGCACTCTTCGTTGGTCAGGCGGGCCGTGCCCGCGCCGATGTTGATGTAGACCTTCTTCTTTTCCTGCGCGACCTTGTTCATCGCCAGCGCGGTACCGGAGTTGGTGCCGCCCAGCAGCATGTCCAGGCCCTGCTGGTCCATCCATTCGCGCGCCTTCGAGGCGGCGATGTCGGCCTTGTTCTGGTGGTCGGCCGACAGCAGCTCGATCGGCTTGCCGAGCACCTTGCCGCCGGCGTCCTCGATCGCCATCTTGACCGCCTCGACGCCCGACTTGCCGTCGATGTCCGCGTACAAGCTGGACATGTCGGTGATGAAGCCGATCTTGACCGAGTCACCCGATACCTGCGCGGAGGCCGCTCCGGCCGCCATGCCCGTCACCAAGGCCGCCATCGCGGCTGCGAGCCGTTTGATCTTCATTGCTTGTCTCCTGTGTTTCGGCGGCCTCGCGCCGCCCGTTCCTGCCACCGTACGTTCGACCGTACCTTCGACCATGCCTGCGACCCCGAAGGATCAGACCCCAAGCAGTTCGTGCAACACCGGCATCTTCTGTTCGAGCTCGCCGGCGCCGAAGCGCTCGACGATGGTGCCGTGCTCCATCACATAGAAGCGGTCCGCCAGCGGCGCGGCGAAGCGGAAGTTCTGCTCCACCATCACCACCGTGTACCCCTTCTGCTTCAGCATCCGGATCATGCGGGCCAGCGCCTGCACGATCACCGGTGCCAATCCTTCCGAAATCTCGTCGAGCAGCAGCAGGTTCGCGCCGGTGCGCAGGATGCGCCCGACCGCCAGCATCTGTTGCTCGCCGCCCGACAGCCGCGTGCCCTGGCTTTGCCGGCGTTCGGCCAGGTTCGGGAACATCTCGTAGATGTCGGCCTCGCTCATGCCCTGCTGCGCGCCGGCGCCCTTGAGCTGCGGCGGCAGCAGCAGGTTCTCCTCGCAGGACAGGCTGGCGAAGATGCCGCGTTCCTCGGGGCAGTAGCCGATGCCGTAGTGCGCGATCTTGTGCGTCGGCAGATGGATCGTCTCGTGCCCGTTGATCCTGATCGAGCCCTTGCGCGTGCCGGTCAGGCCCATGATCGCGCGCAGCGTGGTGGTGCGGCCGGCGCCGTTGCGGCCCAGCAGCGTGACCACTTCGCCGCGGTTCACGGTCAGGTCGACCCCGTGCAGGATGTGCGATTCGCCGTACCAGGCCTGCAGGCCGCGGATCTCGAGGGCGGGCGTGTTGTCAGTCGTCATGTCGTCGCTCCGCATTGCTCTCAGTGCGCGCCCTGCAGCTCGGCGTCGGCCGTGCCCATATAGGCTTCCATCACGCGCGGGTCCTTCGACACCTGCTCGTACGGCCCTTCGGCGAGGATCGCGCCCCGCTGCAGCACGGTGATCGTGTCCGCGATCGACGACACCACGTTCATGTTGTGTTCGACCATCAGGATGGTGCGGCCGGCCGAGACCTTCTTGATCAGCTGCGTGACGCGGTCGACGTCCTCGTGACCCATGCCCTGGGTCGGCTCGTCGAGCAGCATCAGCTCGGGCTCCATCGCCAGCGTGGTGGCGATCTCCAGCGCGCGCTTGCGGCCGTACGGCAGGTTGACGGTCACGGTGTCTGCGAACTCGGTCAGCCCCACCTGCTCGAGCAGCGCCATCGCCTCGTCGTCGAGCACCGACAGCGTGCGTTCGCTGCGCCAGAAGTGGAAGGCGGTGCCGAGCTTGCGCTGCAGCCCGATGCGCACGTTCTCGCGCACGGTCAGGTGCGGAAACACCGCCGAGATCTGGAACGAGCGAATCACGCCGCGGCGCGCGATCTGCGCGGGCTTCTCGCCGGTGATGTCGATGCCGTTGAACAGAATGGTGCCGGTGGTCGGCACCAGGAACTTCGTCAGCAGATTGAAGCAGGTGGTCTTGCCCGCTCCGTTGGGGCCGATCAGCGCATGGATGGACCCGCGCCTGACCCGCAGATTGACGTCGCTGACCGCGGTAAACCCCTTGAACTCCTTGGTGAGGTTGCGCGTCTCCAGGATGGTTTCCTGCTGGTTCATGTCTCCTGCCCGTCCTCGTTCGGCGCGACGCCGGCTTCTGGCCCGTCGTGCCCGGATTCGACCCGCGACCCCGGCCGGCGCTGCGCGAATATCAGCGCGGGTGGGGGTCGCCTTGTCTGCAATGTCTTATTGGTGTGTGTGGCAGCGCGCTGGGTGGCAGCGGCGGCACGGTCGGATGCAAGCGCCGATGCATGCGCAGATGTGAGCGCGGCATCACGACTGTCCGGCGTCTATTGTGGGCACCTGTTGCGTCGCAAAACATCCGGGTTTGCACTGAGCCTGAAACATGAACCAGCTGTCATGTTTGTCAGGCAGCGCGGCCGCCGTGTGCGGGCTGGCTGCGGGAAAGCCGCAAGCAGGACATGGGCAAGCTTCGGAGAAGCTGCCACAACGCTGCGGGGGCTCAGGGAGCGGTGCGGCGCCGCGCGCGGGCGGTGCCGACGGTGGCGCCGAGACCGTGGCGCAGCGTCTGCCGCCTCAGCCGCGCGCCCCGCTGCGCCAGTCCTCGCGGATCATGTCGCTGGCGCGCTCGGCGATCATGATGGTCGGCGAGTTGGTATTGCCCGAGGTGATCAGCGGCATCACCGAGGCATCGACCACGCGCAGGCCCTGCACGCCGATCACGCGCAGCCGTTGGTCGACCACCGCCTGCGGATCGTCGGCCCGGCCCATGCGGCAGGTGCCCACCGGATGGAAGATCGTGGTGCCGATATCGCCCGCCGCGCGCGCCAGCGATTCGTCGTCCTCGACATGCGGACCCGGCAGCCATTCCTGCGGCCGGTATGGCGCCAGCGCCGGCGCGGCGACGATGCGGCGGGTCAGCCGAAGCGAGTCCGCCGCGACCTTGCGGTCCTCGTCGGTCGACAGGTAGTTGGGCGCGATCACCGGCGCCTGGCGGAAGTCCGGGCTGTCGATGTGGACGCTGCCGCGCGAGGTCGGCCGCAGATTGCAGACGCTGGCGGTGAAGGCGTTGAAGGTGTGCAGCGGCTCGCCGAACTTGTCGAGCGACAGCGGTTGCACGTGGTACTCGACGTTGGGCCGCGCCTGCTCCGGATCCGAGCGCGCGAACGCGCCGAGCTGCGACGGCGCCATGCTCATCGGCCCGCTCTGGTTCCACGCATACTGCAGCCCGATGCCCAGCTTGCCCCACCAGTTGCCGACCCGCGTGTTCAGCGTGCGCACGCCCTCGACCTTGACGATCATGCGCAGCTGCAGATGGTCCTGCAGGTTCTCGCCGACGCCCGGCAGCGCCTGCCGCACCGGGATGCCGAGCGCCTGCAGCCGTTCGGGCTGGCCGATGCCGGACAGTTCCAGCAGCTGCGGCGTGTTGACCGCGCCCGCGGCGAGGATCACCTCGCGCCGCGCGGCCACCGTATGCGGCTGGCCGCCGCCGACGTAATGCAGGCCGCTGCAGCGGCGTCCGTCGAAGGTCAGCTCGCTGACCTGCGCGCCGGTGACGATGGTCAGGTTCGGCCGTTCGGAGGCGCGCCGCAGGAAGGCCTTCGAGGTATTCCAGCGAATGCCGCGGCGCTGGTTGACCTCGAAGTAGCCGACGCCGAAGTTGTCGCCGCGGTTGAAGTCGTCGGTGCGCGGGATGCCGGTCTGCTCCGCCGCGTCGATAAAGCGCTCGAGGATGTCCCAGCGCAGGCGCTGCGGCTCGACGCGCCATTCGCCGCCGGCGCCGTGAAACTCGTTGGCGCCGCGGTGATGGTCCTCGCTGCGCTTGAACAGCGGCAGCACGTTGTCCCAGCGCCAGCCGTCATCGCCGGTGATGCGCGCCCACTCGTCGTAGTCCTCGCGCTGCCCGCGCATGTAGATCATGCCGTTGATCGACGAGCAGCCGCCCAGCACGCGGCCGCGCGGATAGATCAGCGAGCGGCCGTTCAGTCCGGGCTCGGCGACCGTGCGGTACATCCAGTCGGTGCGCGGATTGCCGATGCAGTACAGGTAGCCCACCGGAATATGGATCCAGTGGTAGTCGTCCTTGCCGCCCGCCTCGAGCAGCAGCACGCTGACGTCGGCGTCCTGCGTCAGCCGGTTGGCCAGCACGCAGCCCGCGGTGCCGCCGCCGACGATGATGTAGTCGTAGGTCTCCATGCTCTTCTTCTGGGTTGGGTAGTCGATCGGGGTACGGCCGTCCGCCGCGGGAGGACGGCCGGCAAGCGTGAGGCGTCAGGGATTATGCGTCGTGCGTCCTGCGTTGGTCTTCGTGGGCTGCGTCGATATCGGCCGTCGCGTCGGCATACACGTCGGCCTACGCGTGGCGCGCGTCAGCGACCCGCATCCGTCACCGGCTGCAGATGACGGCGCAGCCAGTCGCTCAGCGCGTCCAGCACCTCCGCCCGCAACGCCGCCTGCTCGTTGAAGATCTCGTGGTAGGCGTGCTCGAACCAGATGCATTCGTGCAGGTCGGCCGGCGCATTGTCGCAGAAGCGCCGGCTGCCCGCCGGATCGACCACGCGATCGGCGCCCGCCACCAGCAGCAGCGTGGGTGCCTCGAGCAGCGGCGCGTCGGCCTGCGCGCGTTCGATGCCGAGCAGCATGCTCTGCAGGATGCCGGCCGTCAGCGTGCGCTGTACCAGCGGATCGCTGCGGTAGCTGGCGACTTCGGCGGGATCGTGGCTCAGGTCGGTCGGACGGATCGGGCTCGGTACGCGCAGGTTCGGCGCCAGCGTCAGCAGCATCCGCTGCAGCGTCAGCATCGCGCCGCTGATGCGCAGCGCCAGCGCGGGCGAGGACAGCACCAGCGCGCGCACCGGCCGCACGCGCGAGGTCGCCAGCCGCGCCGCGACCAGCCCGCCCATGCTGTGGCCGAGCACGATCGGCAGTTCGGGCCAGCGCTGCACCACGCCGTCGTAGATCTCCACCAGGTCGTCGAGGAAGACATCGGGCCGCTCGGCCACCA
>NZ_JCBAJO010000289.1:0-4980 GCF_059772245.1 Cupriavidus sp. R6-3 | reverse complement strand
GTAGCGGGTGCCGCGCACCCCGGTAACCATCATCGGCGTGCGGATCTCGAAGCGGCCGACGCCGGTCCCGGCCGGCGCGACGCGCGACTCGATGCCGCCACGATCGACCTGCATCACGGTATCGCCCAGACCCGTGCCGGCAAACACCCGCAGACGCTTGACCTGCAGCCGCGTGTTCGCCGGTATCGCGACGCGGGTGCCGTCGGGCAGCTCGAAGGTGACCAGGCCATCGGTACCGGTTTGCAGCCAGGCCGCCTCGTCGACGCGCATGCCGGGCCGCAGCGCGGCGCCGTTGGCGTCGGCCTGGCCGACCACCGACACCACGCGCGCGCTCGCCACCGTCACCGGAATGCGCGCGAGCGGAATGCGGACCTGGGTGCCGATCGGCAGCCGGTACGGATCGGCGACGCGGTTCAGCGCCTTCAGCTCGCGCCAGACGTCGGCGCGGCCGGTATAGCGCTGGGCGACCCAGAACAGCGTGTCGCCCGGCTCGACCTGATGCAGGAAATACTCGCCATCGGCACCGGCCGGGCCTGCCTGTGCCGGCGCGAACGCCAGCAGCGCCCATGCGGCAACCGCGGCCCTGGCCACCGTGACGGCCGTGGCAGCCGCGGTGGCCGTGGTGGTCGCCCTGGCCCCTGTAGCCGCACTGGCCGCGGTGGCCGTCACCACCCCACCCTCACGCACCATCGGTGGGCTCCGCGCAGCGCTCGAAACGATAGCCGTAGGAATACACCGAGGCGAGCCGCACGCCGTTCTCCGGCCGCAGGCCGAGCTTGATGCGCAGCCGCGACAGATGGGTATCCAGCGTGCGCGAGCTGGCGCCGAGCGAGCGGCCCCATACCGCCTGCTCGACGACGTCGCGCGGCAGCAGCCGGTCCATGTTGCGGAACAGGTAGAGCGCGAGATCGAACTCGCGCGGCGCGATATCGACCTCGACGCCGTTCAGGCTGGCGGTGCGCGCCACCGGATCGAGCCGATAGGCGCCCACCACGATGGCCTCGTTGGCCGGGGTGGACGGATAGGTCCGGCGCAGCAGTGCGCCGACGCGGGCCAGCAGCTCGCCGCGCCGCACCGGCTTGATCATGTAGTCGTCGGCGCCGCCGGCCAGGCCCATCACGATGTCCTCTTCCAGCGATCGGCTCGTCAGGAACAGGATCGGCGGGTACTGCCCCGAATGCAGCCGGACGTGGGTCACCACGTCATAGCCGCTGATGTCGGGCAATTGCCAGTCCATCACCAGCAGATCGTAGGAGCGCTCGCGCATCGCGCGCAGGAAGGCCTTGCCGCCCGAAAAACTGTCGCAGGCATGTCCGGCGCTGGCCAGGATCTGCTGGATCAGTTCGGCCTGGCTGGGATCGTCTTCGACCGATGCGATATTCATGTTCTTCTCAGTGACTGGTCGGTTCGCCGCTTGCCCGGCACGGCGACGCGGGCAGGCGTGATGGGATGAGTTCGGTCAATGCAATGATGTGTCGAATTGTAACTGCGTCGGTCACCATACCGCGCTCCACCGCCTTATCTTCGCCGCCCGATTCGCATTACTGCAACATATAAGTTTCATATTCCAGGCGCTCGAGCCGGCGGTCCAGCAGCACCAGCGCGATCGCCACCACGATCAGCGCGGCGAACGCAAAGCCATAGCCGTACCACGCCGGACCCAGCGCCAGCGTCATCTGCGTCAGCCCGACGTTCAGCGCCACGAAGGCGGCCCCGAGCAGCAGGATTTCGCGGCGCCGGTCCAGATGGAAATAGACGCTGAGCGTGGCGAGCAGCACCACGTAAAGGCCCGCGCCGACCACGTCGACGTGCAGCAGCTGCAGGTACAGGTCGGCCATGCCGAACAGCGCCAGCAGCGGCCGGCCCAGCGCGAACAGCAGCAGCGCGGCGATCGCCAGCAGCTTGACGACTTCGTACAGGCCCAGCCGGACGGCCCGCACCATGGCGTCGCGCGCCGCCTCGATCCGCTGCAGCGAGCCGCCGCCGCGCACCGCGTCGGCGAAGGCATCGTAATGGGCGACGAACTCCCGTTCGATGCGCAGCGCGAACGCCGCCATCGCCGGCACGACGGCCAGCCAGGCCAGAAACACCGGGACGTCGTAGATCGCCGAGGCATGCAGCGGCCCGATGACGCGCTGCCCCGTGCCGGCGTGGTACCAGAACTGCAGCTTGTCGGCCCAGAGTCCCAGCGGGTACAGCAGGCCGATCGCCATCAGGCTCGGATGGCGATGGCGCCGGGCAAACAGCTCGAACGACAGCAGGCATGGGTTGCTGTCGCTGCGGTCGCTGCGGTCGCTGCGGTCGCTGCGGTCGCTGCGGTCGCTGCGGTCGCTGCGGTGATGGCGATGGTAGAGATAGCCGCGATGGATCGGTATCGCCGTGCCGGCGAGCAACACCAGCTCGCCGATCACGAAGGCGCCCAGCAGCCCCTCCAGGCCGAAGCCGCGCAGCGCCAGCGCGGCAAGCGCCGCCACCGCATAGCCGGCCACGAAGGCGCAGGCGATCGCGCGGTACTGCTTCATGCCGGACAGAAAGGTCACCGCGATCCAGACATGGCACATCAGCACGAAGCCCGCCAGCATCAGCGCGCGATACCACGCCGATTGCTGCGGGAACGCCCACAGCGCGCACGCCAGGCCAAGCAGGCCGGCCAGCACGGTGACCACCAGCCCCACCGCATGCACGCCCGGCAGCACCGCCTCTGCGCGACCTTCCGCGAGACGGCCCGCGGCGTAGCGGACCAGATGAAGCTGCAGCGGTCCGGTCAGCATCAGGCTGACCGCGATCAGATGGATCGCCGATACCTGGAACTGCACGGCTTGCGCGCCCGGCAATCCCGTCGGCAGCCGGAGCACGCCGATCAGCAGAACGCCCGCGATCGCCAGCACCCAGGCACCGCAAGCGAGCACGCTGGCGAAGCCGTAGGCCTGCAGCGTGCCGCCAACGCGATTGCGGTCCCGCAAGCCGCGCAGGAAGAAAGTCAGGTCCACCATCATGGCGCTCCCGCGAAGGGGCAACGGCCGGCCGGCAGCCGTTCGCCGGCCGGATTCGACATGGTCGCCGGGGACAACGCCGGCCGGCCCACGCCGGCACGTCCGCCCGCGTCGGCGTGCGGTTTCGCTGCGAGATGCTGGTACAGCTGCCGGTAGCTGGCCACCATCGCATGCTGGGTGTAATAGCGCTCGGCGCGCACGATCGCCGCGCGCTGTGCGGCACGCCACCGCTCGTCATCGCCGAGCAGCGCGACCGCCTCGCGTGCCAATGCGCCGGGATCGGCAATGCGCACCACCGCGCCCGCCGCGCCCAGTGCCATGTCTTCGTCGCCGACGCCCTCGATCAGCTCGCGGCAGGCGCCGACATCGGTGGCCACGCACGGCACGCCGGCGGCGAACGCCTGCAGCACCGCCGGCGGCAGCGCCTCGCTGATCGAGCTCAGTACCAGCACGCCGACCTGCGGCAGCAGCTCGTCGAGGCGCCGCGGGCCGAGGAAGCGCACGTTGCCGGCCAGTCCCAGGCCTTGCACCAGACCGCGGCATTCGCGCGCGTATTCCGTATCCTCGTCCTCGGCCCCGGCAATCCACCCCTGCGCATCGGGACACTGCCTGACCACGGTCAGCATCGCGCGGATGAAGGTCTTGACGTCCTTGCGCGGCACCACCCGGCCCGCCAGGCACAGTACCTGCGGCACGCGCTCCGGCCGCTGCGCGCGCAGCGGCGCCAGCGCGGGCAGATCGATGCCGTTCGGGATGGTGCGCGTGCGGCTGGCCGGCGCGCCGTCCCTCACCTGCCCGCGGCGGTTGCCTTCATAGAGCGCGACGATCTCGTCCGCCGCCTCGTAGCAGACGCGCCCCAGCGATTCGAAGAAGCGCAGCCACAGCTCGCGGCAATAGTCCGTTTCCGGGACATCGTGCTCGACGGCGTTGCCGCCGCGGCGATGCTGCGGGTCGCGATAGGGGTTGTCGCGCTGCCAGCGCGACTGGAACCAATCGATGCCGTGCTCGCGCGCAGGGATCGCGTGCTGCGACACCAGCAACGGGCGATCATGCCGGTAGCGCAGCATCGCCCCGAGCAAGCCGGCATAGCCGGTCGATGCCGCGTGGTAGACGCGCGCCGGCATCAGCGTCGCCGCGATCCGCGCCAGCCGCCACAGCGGCCGGTGCATCGTGCGTACGCTCCAGAAGTAGTCGGAGAACGAGGTGTCGGTGCAATGGCGGCGGTACTGCTCGACGATCATGTCCCAGGCGGGCCGGCTGTGCAGGAAGGCGTGTTCCGACAGCCGGCCCTCCTTTCCCTCCTCGCCCTCCTCGCCCTGCGCGTCCATCAGCGCGTTGATCAGCTCGCGCATCGCGGCGCTTGCCTGCACGTGTCCGCCGTTCGCGTTGTTGACGCCGCCGGCGCCGTGGCTGCCGCCGACGCCGTTAATACCCTTGCCGCGCTGGCGCAGCAGATCGTGCAGGCGCGCCCCATCGGCGAAGGCCTGTGCATCCGCCCGCTGTCGCGGCACCGTGGCGGCCGGTTCGTCGTCATGCAGGCAATGCGTCTCCAGATGCAGGACATTGTCCGGCAGCGCGACCGCCATCTCGCCGCAGGCCTCGCGCCGGTCGCCGATCACGACGACCGCGAAGGTGGTCTGCGGGAAGGCCCGGATCATCCGCTCGGCCCATCCCGGCGCGGCTGCCCTCGCGAAGGGATGGCTGCCTTCAAGCAGCAGCGCAATATCGACCTGCGCGGCCCGCGCGCCCCCCGTAACGCCCGCGCGCCCCGCGCGCCTCGCGTCCGGCGAGGCGGCGTGAGCGGTTGGCGTGCGGGCTGCTGCGAAGGGCGTGTTTGGCGCGTTTGGCGTGTTCGGCGCGGTCATGTTCATGATGTCCAGTAGCGCAGCACGGGCTGAAGCTGCGGCAGCGCCGGCAGCGACGCGGCCTGGCGCAGGCGCTGCATCGCGGCCCTGGTCGCCGCGAAATCGCCCTCCAGATAGGCCGC
>NZ_JCBAJO010000288.1:0-4985 GCF_059772245.1 Cupriavidus sp. R6-3 | reverse complement strand
GCCAGATCGTTCCGACCAGCAGGCGGTCGGCGCGCCGGTGGACGGCCTCCAGCAGCGTGCCGGCGGCCTGCGCCTCCGGCACGCGTTCATCCGGTCGCGTGGCGGTGTGACCCGCTTCCGCGCGCAAAGCGAGCGTGCTGCTACCCATTCGACCCCCTGTCGTTGCAATTTCGCATTCGTTGTGATGTTGTTATCGCGGCCGCACGACGGCATGCCGCCGCACCGACGATATCGGCAGATCGGAGGCGGACCTTAGGCCGGACGCGGTCATGGTTTACCCGCAAGGACGCGGGACGACCGGTGTCGCCGGTAAGGATTGCCAGCGCGGTTGTAAGGAGGAGAGCGCCGGGGCGGGGCCATCCGGACCGATGAGCGGGGTGGAAGCGGCTGGGGCGGGGAAGGACGCCATATGCCGGCGGCGGCATGAAAGTTGCGGCCCCACGGCAAGGTGCCACGCGCCAGGCGTGGCGTTCGCCAACGTTTGCCAGACAGGAGAAAGCCCATGGCCACACCCGAGCAACTCCCGCCACAGCACCAGGACCGGCAGCCCGGCCTGGAAAGCGAGATGCATCCGAAGCCCGACAGCGGCGCCGACGACTATGTCGGCAGCGGCCAGCTGACCGGCAAGGTCGCGCTGATCAGCGGGGGCGACAGCGGCATTGGCCGCGCCGTCGCGGTGGCCTTCGCGCGCGAGGGCGCCGATGTCGCGGTGGCCTATCTGAACGAGCATGAGGATGCCAAGGAAACCGCGCGGCTGGTCGAGGAAGCGGGCCGCCGCTGCCTGCTGATGGACGGCGATCTCGGCGACAGCGCCCATGCCGCGCAGGTCGTCGAGCGGACCGTCAAGGAACTCGGCAAGCTGGACATCCTCGTCAACAACGCGGCCGAGCAGCATCCGAAGCAGCAGCCCGAGCAGATCGACGAGGCCCAGGTCGAGGCGACCTTCCGCACCAACGTCTTCGCGATGTTCCACCTGACCCGCGCCGCGCTGCCGCATCTGCAGCCGGGTTCGGCGATCGTCAATACCACCTCGGTCACCGCCTATCGCGGCAGCGCGCACCTGCTCGACTATTCGTCGACCAAGGGCGCGATCGTCTCGTTCACGCGCTCGCTGGCGCTGCAGGTGGTCAAGCGCGGCATCCGCGTCAACGGCGTGGCGCCGGGCCCGATCTGGACCCCGTTGATCCCGTCGACCTTCCCGCCGGAGCAGGTCGAGAAGTTCGGCAAGGAGACGCCGATGGGGCGTCCCGGCCAGCCGTTCGAGGTGGCGGCCGGCTTCGTCTTCCTGGCCTCGCGCGCGGCCAGCTATATCACCGGGCAGGTGCTGCATATCAACGGCGGCGAGGTGATCAACGGCTAGGCAAAGGCAAGTTTCGTTGTGGCAAGGGATCGATGGGTCGTCCGGCACCGGCCCATCGGGGGGCGCTCGCGCTTGACGTTCGGGGCTCGGCGTCTAACCTGAATGCTTGCTGGGGTAAGCTGCGCATTCGTGCAGTGGCCGCCATCGCGGTTGCCCGGTCCAGCCCCTTGCCACCATGCCCCACAGCTATCTCGGCACGCGCCACTACTTCGCCACGCAGCGCCGTACCCTGGTCGCGCTGCTGTTCGGCGCGATCCTGTTCCCCGCGGCGGTGCTGGCCACCTGGGCGTGGCTGTCGCTGCGCGCGGACGTGGCCGAGGCCGAGCAGCGCTCCGCGCGGCTCGCCCGCGTGATTCAGGAGCACGCCAGCAAGGTCTTCGAAGGCAATCACCAGATCAACAGCCGCATCCGCGATGCCACCGCGGGCTGGAGCAACGCGCAGCTGCGGCAGCACGAGGACGACGTCCATACCCGCCTGGCCGATATCGTCGGCGGCCTGCCGCAGGCGTCGTCGCTGGCGGTCTACGACGAGCAGGGCGTGCTGCTGGCCAGCAGCCGCTTCTACCCGGTGCCGCGCGTCTCGATCAGCGAGCGCGAGGACTTCCGCGCCATCGTCGGCGGGCTGCGTCCGTTCGATGTGACCGGCGTGGTCACCGACAAGGTGGTACCCGAGCGGGTGATCAACGTCAGCATGCCGCGGCTCGGTCCCGACGCGAATGTCGCCGGGCTGGTGTCGGTGGCATTGCGCCCCTCGTATTTCGCCGACTTCTATCGCGACGTGCTGAGCCAGGAGACCGGCGCCCAGGCCGCGCTGGTGCGCAGCGACGGCGTCGTGCTGGCCGCGTATCCGGACAGCGTGCCCGAGCAGGTGCCCGATGCGGTGCGCGAGGGGCTGCAGCGCGTATCGGAAGGGTCCGGCGACAGCGTCGCGCGGATGCCGGGCCTGGGCGGCGAAGACAGCATCGTTGCGCACTGGGCGATCGGCGGCGGGCTGCTGCACGCGGTGGTCGACATTCCGATGCGGGTGATCCACGCGCAGTGGCGGCACCGGCTGTATATCGGCGCGACCGTCGCGGCGATTCCCGCCTTCGCGCTGTGGGCGCTGGCCTGGATGAGCCTGCGCCGGCTCAAGCGCGAGGAGCAGTCGTATCTGCGCTGGCAGGAGGAGGTCACGCGCCGGCAGGAGGTGGAGGAGCGCTATCGGCAGTCGCGCAAGCTCGAGGCGGTGGGGCATCTGATCACCTCGGTCGCGCACGACTTCCGCAATGTGCTGTCGGTGATCTCGTTCAATACCGACCTGATGATCACGCGCCCCGATGTCGCGCGCGAGAAGGCGCTGGCCGGCATCAAGCGCAGCGTGGCGAGCGGCGTCGCGCTGAGCAACCAGCTGATCGGCATGGCCCGCAAGCGCCAGCACCGCAAGGAAGTCCTGCTCCTGCCGCAGGAAGCAGAGGGCTGGACGCCGCTGATCCGCTCGACCCTGGGTCCGCGCGTGCAGCTGCGCTACGAGATCGATCCGGCCTGCTGGCCGGTCTGCGCGGACAAGAACGAGCTCGAACTGGCGATGATGAACCTGGCGTCGAACGCGCGCGATGCGATGCCCAGCGGCGGGCAGTTCGTGGTGACGGCATCCAACGTGACGCTCGATGGCAGCCGTCCCGGCGGCATGCGCGGCAACTATGTCTGCCTGTCGGCGCGCGACAACGGCAAGGGCATGCCGCCCGAGGTGGTGGAGCGCGTCTTCGAGCCGCTGTTCACCACCAAGACCGCGGGCCTAGGCAGCGGCCTGGGACTGGCGCAGGTACACGACTTCTGCCGCGAAGTCGATGGCGTGGCGGTGATCGAATCCGAGGTGGCCAAGGGCACCACGGTGCGGCTCTATCTGCCGGCCTGGCAGCATGGCGACAGCCATGCGCGCACGCGCTGGGGGGCCGGCGCCAGCGCGGTGCTGATCGTCGCCGATCAGCCGCGCAGCGTGCAGAGCGCGGTCGAATCGCTGCAGGCAACTGGCCATCGCGTGACGCTGGTGCGCGACGAGGCCGAGGCAATGGCGGCGACCGACCGCTACGGCTTCGATCTGGTGATTGCGGATGCGCGCCTCGGTCCCGCGCTCGGCGGACTGGCGCTGCGCGATCGGCTGACCCGCAGCTTTCCCTTCCTGCCGGTGATCCTGATGACCGACGACGCCGACATGATCGCGCTCGCATCGGTGTCGGGGCTGCCGTTCCTGCTCAAGCCCTGGAACGCGCAGACGCTGGTCAAGGCCGGCATCCTGGCGCCGACGCGCGCCGTGGACGGACAGTCGAGCCCGTCGCGGCTGTAGCGCTCGGCCGGTACCGCTCAGACGGTACCGATTCGGACGGTACCCATTCGGACGGCACCGATTCAGACGGCACCGATTCAGACGGCACCGATTCAGACGGCACCGGTCGGCAGATACGCACCGCACGGTGGCATCGGCGCAGACCCCTCAGCCGGTACGGCGCAGCAGCGCGACCGGCAGCGGGTCCAGCACGTCGGCCACGCGCAGGCGGCCGTTCGGCGCCGACAGCGTGCGGCCGGTCAGTGCGTCGGTCCAGCGGCTGGCGCCCGGCTCGCCGACGCACAGCAGCGTGTCGCCCCATGCCGCGGGCGCGACGGCGGGCCGATCCTGCACCAGCCTTGCGGCCAGCCGCGTGGTGATGGCGATGACGCGCTCGTCGCCGCGGCGGCGCTCGAACGCCAGCAGATGCGAGGCCGCCGGGCCTTCGCCATGCAAGTGCCGGTAACCGCCATCGCGGAACAGCGCCGGCTGCTCCTGGCGCGCGGCCAGCAGCGCGCGCACCAGTTGCACCTTGATGCGGCCGTCGCGCCATTGCTCGAGCCAGCTCTGCCAGCCCGCCGTGCAGGCCAGCGCCGCGCGCAGCGCGTCGTAATCGACCGGGCGGCGATTGTCGGGATCGACCAGGCTGAAGTCCCAGCCCTCCGTGCCCTGATAGCGGTCCGGCACGCCGGGCGCGGTCAGTTGCAGCAGCGTCTGCGCCAGGCTGTTGAGCGCGCCGGCCGGTGCGATGCGCTGCGCGAAGCGCGCCACGCTGCCGAGCAGATCGCTCTGCGCCATCGCCTGCAGCAGCCCCGCGTAGGCCTGTTCGTAGGCCTCGTCCGGCCAGGTCCAGTGGCCGTGCCGCTTGGCCTCGCGCACCGCCTTGGTCTGCCAGGCACCCACGCGTTCGAGCAGGGCGTGCACGGCCGGGTCGCCGGCATCGCGGTCGGCCGGCAGCTCGGGCGGCCAGACACCGACCAGCGTTTGATACAGCATCAGCCGGTCGGCGCCATCGGGAACGGCGCGTTCGCCCGAGCCCGCCAGCCGCAGGGCGCGGGCTTCCCACTCGCCGACCGCGGCCTGCCATTCCGGCGCCAGTTCGCTCAGCACCGCGAGCCGCATCCGCATGTCCTCGCCACGCTTGTGGTCGTGGGTCGCGGTCGCCAGCATCGCGTGCGGCCACACCTGCGCGCGCACCGCCATGCGGGCGTGGAAGCGATCCGGCGGCATCGCCAGCGTGGCGGGGTGGCTGCCCACCTCGTTGCGCGACAGCAGCCGCCCGTAGCGGTAGAACATCGTGTCCTCGGCGGCCTTGGCCGCCAG
>NZ_JCBAJO010000287.1:0-5008 GCF_059772245.1 Cupriavidus sp. R6-3 | reverse complement strand
ACGACGCGCTGGCCTGCCCCACCGTGCCGGTGGTGGCGCCGCCGATCGCGCCGCTGGTCGCCGATGACGCGCTGTTTACGCGCACCAATGCGCTGCTGCTGCGCAATCCCTCGACCATCAACTTCCTCGACGGCTGCGCGATCTCGCTGCCGTGCCACCAGCCCGACGAACTGCCGGTCGGACTGATGCTGGCGCACGGCCCGATGCGCGACGCGCCGCTGCTGGGCACGGCGCTTGCATTGGAAGCCGTGCTCGCGCCGGGGCCGCAGGCCTGAGCCGGGATCCCGGACGGGGTGACGGCACGCGACAACCCGCAGGACAACCTAGTGGACGACCCAGTGGACGAGCCACCGCTGGCGGCGCAAGATCCACGCACGCGCGCGCAACGATCGAGCGCACCGATCAGGCGCCAAGACGACGCGCAACGACGCGGTAAAGACACAACCAGGAGAGAAATGATGCAGCGCAAGGGATTGCTGAAGTCGATGTCTGCGTGCGGGCTGCTCGCCTGCGCCTTCGCGATGGCGCCGCTGGCGCAGGCCCAGGTCAAATGGGATCTGCCGACCGGCTATCCGGCCAACAACCCGCACACGGTCAACCTGGACCAGTTCGCCAAGGAGGTCAGCGCCGCCACGCAGGGCAAGCTGGCCATCACGCTGCATCCGAACGGCTCGCTGTTCAAGGCCAACGAAATCAAGCGCGCGGTGCAGAGCAACCAGGCCCAGGCGGGCGAGGTGCTGATGTCGCTGCTGGAGAACGAGAACGCGCTGTTCGGCGTCGACGCGGTGCCCTTCCTCGCCACCGGCTTCGATGCCTCGTACAAGCTGTGGCAGGCGCAGCGCCCGGTGATCGACCGCCTGCTGGACCGCCAGGGCATCAAGCTGCTGTATGCGGTCGCGTGGCCGCCGCAGGGCATCTACGCCAAGAAGGAAATCCGCTCGGGCGCCGACATGAAGGGCCTGAAATGGCGCGCCTACAATCCGGCCACCACGCGCATCGCGCAGGCCGTCGGCGCGCAGCCGATGACGATCCAGGCGGCCGAGCTGTCGCAGGCGCTGGCCACCGGCGTGGTCGACAGCTTCATGTCCTCGGGCGCCACCGGCGTCGACAGCAAGGTCTGGGAGAGCCTGTCGCACTTCCATACGGTCGATGCCTGGCTGCCGAAGAACATGGTGATCGTCAACAAGCGCGAGTTCGACAAGCTCGACAAGCCGTCGCAGGAGGCGCTGCTGAAGGCCGCGCAGGCCGCCGAGACCCGCGGCTGGCAGCGGATGCGCGAATACACGCAGCAATCGCTCGACACGCTGGCCAAGAACAAGATGACCATCGTCAAGCCCACGCCGCAACTGCAGGCCGACATGAAGAAGATCGGCGACGAGCTGCTGGCCGAGTGGGAAAAGAAGGCCGGACCCGAGGGCAAGGAGATCATCGCGGCGTATCGCAAGTAAGGCGAACAAGGTGGTGCCGGCCAGCCCGTGACTCCCGTCGTCCCTGCGAAGGCAGGGACGACAGCGGCTCGCGACGAGACAGCTGGTCCTCGCCCTCGCGGGGACGGCAGCATGACACCGGCGCGGCATCGCCCTCCGCTTCCCTCCCCCAGCCTTCCGGACGCATCATGACTTCCCGCTTCCAGTGGTTCTACCAGGCGCTCGGCGCGCTGGCCGCCGTCTTCATCTGCCTGACGCTGCTGATCGAACTGGCCATCATCATCGGGCGCTTCGCCAATTTCCAGATCGACGGCGGCGACGCCTATGCCGGCTATTTCATGGCCGCGGGCTCCTTTCTTGCACTGGCCGCGACGCTGCGCCAGGGCGACCATATCCGCGTGACGCTGATCCTGCAGCGTCTGCACGGCAGGCCGCGTGTCTGGGTGGAGATCTTCTGCCTGGCGGTGGCCACGCTGCTGACCGCGTACTTCACCTACTACGCGGGCAAGCTCGCGTACGACTCGTACATCTATCACGACATCTCGCAGAACACCGACGCCACGCCGCTGTGGATTCCGCAGCTGTCGATGGCGGTGGGCCTGTTCGGGCTGTTCGTCGCCTTCGCCGAGGAGTTCGTCTACGTGCTGCGCACGCGCCGTCTGCCGCGCGAGGAAAGCGGCGAAATGGCGCGCACCGAGTAACGCCGACGTATCGACCGGTCAGCCCCCACAGGAACGCAACCACATGGATCTCTGGATCACCTTCTTCCTGATCGTCGCCATCTTCGCCGTGCTCGGCGCCGGCGTCTGGATCGGCATCGCGATTCTCGGCGTCGCCTGGATGGCGATGGAGCTGTTCACCAACAAGGTCGGCGGCGAATCGATGGCGCTGACCGTCTGGGGCTCGCTGTCGAGCTGGACGCTGACGGCGCTGCCCCTGTTCATCTGGATGGGCGAGATCCTGCTCAAGACCAGGCTGTCCGAGGGCATGTTCCGCGGGCTGTCGCCGTGGCTGCAGCGCCTGCCCGGCCGGCTGCTGCATGTCAACGTGATCGGCTGCACGATCTTTGCGGCGGTGTCGGGCTCGAGCGCCGCGACCTGCGCGACGATCGGCAAGATCTCGCTGCCCGAACTGGCCAAGCGCGGCTATCCCGAGTCGATGGCAATCGGCTCGCTGGCGGGCGCCGGCACGCTGGGCCTGCTGATTCCGCCGTCGATCATCATGATCGTCTATGGCGTCACCGCCGACGTGTCGATCGGCAAGCTGTTCATCGGCGGCGTGCTGCCGGGCCTGATGCTGGCGCTGCTGTTCATGGGCTACGTCGCGGTCTGGGGCTGGCGGCATCGCGATGCGATCCCGGTGCCCGAGCATCGGCTGGACCTGCATGCCAAGCTGGCCGAATCGCGCCACCTGATCCCGGTGGTGCTGCTGATCGGCGCGGTCCTGGGCTCGATCTACGCCGGCATCGCCACCGCCACCGAGGCAGCCGCGCTCGGCGTGGTGGGCGCGCTGGTGCTCGCGCTGGCGCAACGCACGCTGACGTGGGAAACGTTCCGCGATTCGCTGATGTCGGCGACGCGGCTGTACTGCATGATCGCGCTGATCCTGGCCGGCTCGTCGTTCCTGACGCTGGCAATGGGCTTCATCGGCCTGCCCCGCCATCTGGCCGAGTGGATCGTCGGCCTGAACCTGACGCCGTTCATGCTGATCATCGCGCTGATGGTGTTCTTCATCATCCTGGGCTGCTTCCTCGACGGCATCTCGATGGTGGTGCTGACGATGTCGGTGCTGCTGCCGACCATCCAGGCGGTCGGCATCGACCTGCTGTGGTTCGGCATCTTCGTCGTGCTGGTGGTCGAGATGGCGCAGATCACGCCGCCGGTCGGCTTCAACCTGTTCGTGCTGCAGGGGATGACCCGGCGCAATATCAGCTATATCGCCTGGGCCGCCTTTCCCTTCTTCGTGCTGATGGTGGTGGCGGTGCTGCTGATCTGGGCCTTCCCCGGCCTGGTGACCTACCTGCCCGCGCAGATGAAGATGTAGGCGCCATGCGTGCGATCGTGATCGGGGCCGGCGTGATCGGCGTGTGCTCGGCCTGGTATCTGCGCGAGGCCGGCTTCGAGGTCACCGTGCTGGACCGGCGCGCCTCTCCCGCGCAGGAGACCAGCTTCGGCAACGCCGGCGTGATCGCGCCCGGGTATGTGACACCGTGGGCCGCGCCCGGGATGCCGGCCAAGGTGCTGCGCACCCTCTTCGCCAGTACCTCGCCGGTGGTGTTCCGCCCCAGCGCCGACCCCGCGATGTGGCGCTGGATTGCGCGCTGGCTCGGCGAATGCCGGCTCGAACGCTACCGCATCAACAAGCTGCGCATGCAGCGGCTGGCCTTCTACAGCCGCGCCTGCCTGCACCAGCTGCGCGACCAGCTGCAGATCGACTACGAGCAGTCGCAGGGCTATCTGCAGCTGTTCAGGACCGAGCGCGATCTCGACATGGCCCGGCCCGCGCTGGCGCTGCTGCGCGAGAACGCGGTGCCCCACCGGCTGATCGATGCCGCCGAATGCCGCCGCCTCGAGCCCGGCCTCGCTCCGGACACCGCGCTGGCCGGCGGGCTGCATCTGCCCGAGGACGAATCGGGCAATTGCCCGATGTTCACGCGCCGGCTGCGGCAATTCGCCGAGGCGGCGGGCGTGCGGTTTCAGATGGACACCACCGTTCACAGCATCGGGGCGCCGCGCGACGGCGTGCTGTCCGTATCGACCCGGCACCAGGGCAACGAGTCGATCCTGCGCGCACCGCACGTCGTGGTGGCCGCCGGCGTCGCCAGTGCCGCGCTGCTGCGCCCGCTCGGCCTGCGCGTGCCGCTGTATCCGGTCAAGGGCTATTCGGCGACGGTGCCCGTGCGCGATGCCCTGCAGGCGCCGCTGGCCGCGCTGATGGACGAGTCGTACAAGGTCGCGATCACCCGCATGGGCAATCGCATTCGGCTGGCCGGCACCGCCGAGCTCGGCTCGCGCAAGCTTGACCTGCGCCAGGCCGCGGTGCGCACGCTGCTGAAGGTAGGACGCGACTGGTTCCCCGGCGCCGCCAACTACGGCGAAGCCTCGCTGTGGACCGGTGCCCGGCCGATGCTGCCGGACGGACCGCCCTTGATCGGCGCCACCGCCGTGCCGGGGCTGTTCCTCAATCTCGGCCATGGTTCGACCGGCTGGGCGATGGCCTGCGGCTCGGGCAAGCTGCTCGCCGCCCAGGTGGCCGGCGCGGCGGCCGAGATCGACCTGGAAGGGCTGACGCCGGACCGCTACGGCCTCGGTCCGCGGCGATGAGCCGCTTGCCGGCGGCGCTGCGATAATGCGCCGATGACGCCCTTCTCCTCTCCTGCCGCCGCGGGGACGGCCGCCGGCGGGACGGCCGCTGAGACCGCCGTGACCGCCGAAATCGCCGAAGCCACTGCGAATGCGGACTGGCTGCGCTTCGATCCGGCCAGCAGCACGCCGGTCCCCTTGTTCGACAGCGCCGCGATCCGCCGGCTCGAACAGGCCGCCTACGCCGGCCTGTCGCCGTTCACGCTGATGGCCCGTGCC
>NZ_JCBAJO010000286.1:0-5014 GCF_059772245.1 Cupriavidus sp. R6-3 | reverse complement strand
CTGCTGGTCGTTCTGCAGCGTCTCGATGACCTGGTCCAGCGATTGCGCCAGCGGCACGCTGGCGGCGGCCTCGGAGGCGGGTGCCGACGTAGCGGACGGGGGATGGGCCGCGGGCTTGCCCAAGGGCGTGGCCGCACCGGCGTGGGGCACGGTACCGATCGCGCAGAGCCAGATCAGCGCCAGCCATGGCAGATGACATCGCAGGTTCATCGTCGCGGGAGCCTCGTCGAAACCGGTCCTCGGCCCGGTGGGCGGGCCGCCATGGGCGCACTGTAACCGATGCCCAAGGGCCGGACGACCGGTGTCCGTCCGACGCCGCGGAGCCGCCAATCCCGCGCCGCACGCAACTTCGCCGATAGTGCTACTCTAACTCCCCTCTTTTCTCCGACCCCTTTATTCAGGTTCTACTCAGGTTCTACTCAGGCCCCTAACTCAGGAGATTGTCGTGGCCCGCAAAACTCCCATCGAGCGCTATCGCAACATCGGCATCAGTGCGCATATCGACGCCGGCAAGACGACCACGACCGAACGCATCCTGTTCTACACGGGTGTCAGCCACAAGCTGGGCGAGGTGCACGAAGGCGCCGCCACCATGGACTGGATGGAGCAGGAGCAGGAGCGCGGCATCACCATCACGTCGGCCGCCACCACCGTGTTCTGGAAGGGCATGGCCGGCAAGTATCCCGAGCACCGGATCAACATCATCGACACCCCCGGGCACGTCGACTTCACCATCGAGGTCGAGCGCTCGATGCGCGTGCTCGACGGCGCGGTGATGGTCTACGACGCGGTAGGCGGCGTGCAGCCGCAATCGGAGACGGTCTGGCGCCAGGCCAACAAGTACGGCGTGCCGCGGCTGGCCTTCGTCAACAAGATGGACCGCGTCGGCGCGGACTTCTTCCGCGTGCGCGAGCAGATCGCCGAGCGCCTGAAGGGCGTGGCCGTGCCGGTGCAGATTCCGATCGGCGCCGAGGACCACTTCCAGGGCGTGGTCGACCTGGTGCGCATGCAGGCCATCGTCTGGGACGAGGCCAGCCAGGGCGTGCGCTTCGAATACCGGGAGATCCCGGCCGAGCTGGTCGACACCGCGCAGCTGTGGCGCGAGCGCATGGTCGAGGCCGCGGCCGAGGCCAACGAGTCGCTGCTGGAGAAATACCTCGGCGGCGAGGCGCTGAGCGAGGACGAGATCAAGGCCGGCCTGCGCCAGCGCACGATCGCCAACGAGATCGTGCCGATGCTGTGCGGCAGCGCGTTCAAGAACAAGGGCGTGCAGGCGATGCTCGACGCGGTGGTCGACTATCTGCCGTCGCCCGCCGACGTGCCCGCGATCCGCGGCCATACCGAGGACGATCGCGATGCCGAGCGCCATCCGAGCGACGACGAGCCGTTCTCCGCGCTGGCCTTCAAGATCATGACGGACCCGTTCGTCGGCCAGCTGATCTTCTTCCGCGTGTATTCCGGCGTGGTGAACTCGGGCGACACCGTCTACAACCCCGTCAAGGGCAAGCGCGAACGCCTGGGCCGCATCCTGCAGATGCATGCCAACACGCGCAACGAGATCAAGGAGGTGCGCGCCGGCGATATCGCCGCGGCGGTGGGCCTGAAGGAGGCAACCACCGGCGACACGCTGTGCGACCCGGCCAACGTGATCATCCTGGAGCGGATGACCTTCCCCGATCCGGTGATCTCGCAGGCGGTGGAGCCCAAGACCAAGGCCGACCAGGAGAAGATGGGCGTGGCGCTGAACCGCCTCGCGCAGGAAGACCCGTCGTTCCGCGTCAAGACCGACGAGGAGTCCGGCCAGACCATCATCTCCGGCATGGGCGAACTGCACCTCGAAATCCTGGTCGACCGCATGAAGCGCGAGTTCGGCGTGGAAGCGACCGTCGGCAAGCCGCAGGTCGCCTATCGCGAGACCATCCGCCAGGCGATCAAGGGCGTCGAGGGCAAGTTCGTCAAGCAGTCGGGCGGCCGCGGCCAGTACGGCCATGTGGTGATCGACCTGGAGCCGCAGCCGCAGGGCAAGGGCTACGAGTTCGTCGACGCGATCAAGGGCGGCGTGATCCCGCGCGAGTTCATCCCCGCGGTGGACAAGGGCATCCAGGAGACGCTCAATGCCGGCGTGCTGGCTGGCTTCCCGGTGGTGGACGTCAAGGTCACGCTGGTGTTCGGCTCGTACCACGAGGTCGATTCGAACGAGAACGCCTACCGGATGGCCGGCTCGATGGCCTTCAAGGACGGCATGCGGCGCGCGCGTCCGGTGCTGCTCGAGCCGATGATGGCAGTCGAGGTCGAGACCCCGGAGGAGTTTACCGGCAACGTGATGGGCGATCTGTCGTCGCGCCGCGGCATCGTGCACGGCATGGACGAGATCGCGGGCGGCGGCGGCAAGCTGGTGCGCGCCGAGGTGCCGCTGGCCGAGATGTTCGGCTACTCGACCTCGCTGCGTTCGCTGACCCAGGGCCGCGCGACCTACACGATGGAGTTCAAACACTACGCCGAGGCGCCGGCCAACGTCGCCGACGCGGTGGTCAACGCGCGCCGGCAGTAGGCTTCGAAGGCAGGGCGCTCCGACCCGGGGCGTCCCCGGCGCTAAAACGGACGGCGTTGAAACGAACGGCGCCCCATCGAACGTCGCTCAAACAAAAGTCGCTCAAACGAAAGGCGGCTCGCCCTGCCAGTCGAAGAAGTCGGGCATGTCGCGCGACACGGTCTGCGGGAACGCGGCCGGGCGCTTCTGCAGGAAGGCCTCGACGCCTTCCTTCGCGTCCGGCGAGCGCCCGCGCGACTGGATCGCGCGGCTGTCCAGCTTGTGCGCCTCCATCGGATGCGCGGCGCCCGCCATCCGCCAGATCATCTGCCGCGAGATCGCGACCGACACCGGCGCAGCGTTGTCGGCGATCTCGCGCGCCAGCGCGTAGGCCGCCGGCAGCAGCTCGTCGGGCGCATGCAGCGAGCGCACCAGGCCGCGCTCCAGCGCCTCCTGGGCCGGGAACACGCGGCCGGTGTAGCACCACTCCAGCGCGGTCGAGATGCCGACCACGCGCGACAGGAACCACGACGACGCGGCCTCCGGCGTGATGCCGCGGCGGGAGAACACGAAGCCGAACTTGGCCGTGGTCGAGGCCAGCCGGATATCCATCGGCAGCTGCATCGTCACGCCGATGCCTACCGCGGCGCCGTTGATCGCCCCGATCACCGGCTTCAGGCTGCGGAAGATCCGCAGCGCGACACGGCCGCCGCCGTCGCGGTGCGGCGCGTCGGCCGGCGCGCCGTAGCGCTTCTCGAAATCGAAGGTCGAGCCGCCCGAGGACAGATCGGCGCCGGCGCAGAACGCGCGTCCCGCGCCCGTCACCACCACCGCCCGCACCGCATCGTCGGCGTCAGTGGCATCGAAGGCCGCGATCAGCTCCTGCATCATCTGCGCGTTGAACGTATTCATCTGTTCCGGCCGGTGCAGCGTGATGGTGGCGATGCCGTCGGCGACGGCGTAGCGCAGCGTTTCAAACTGGGATGGTTGCATGGGGGCTCCGAGGTTGCCGATCAAATGCCGGGAAGAACGAGGGTGACCGCCGACGGACGCCGGCGATGCCGGCAGCCGTGCTGCTCAGGCGAACGTGATCGCGCCGCGCCGGTCCGCGCGCTCCAGATGCGGCACGTTGTTGAAACTGAGCAGCCGCTGCGTATTGCGGCCGCAGATGATTTCGCAGAAGGCGGTGTTGCGGAACTGCAGGTTCAGCTCGATCGCGGTCTGCGCGGGCGCGTGCAGCATGTCGGCCACCGCACGGCCGATCGCGCCGCCCGAGCTGACCACCAGGATCGCGTCCTCGCGCGCCGAGCCCTCGGCGCCGTGCGCCAGCCCCGCCGCGATGCGCTGGCCAAACTCGTCCCAGCTCTCGGGCATGCCGGTCAGCGTGCCGGCGGTCCAGGCGGCGAAGGCCGCGCGGAAGGTACGCCAGTAGTCCGCGTAGTCGCCGTTCTGATGCGCGCGATGATCGGCGCCGCCGGTGTGGGCGCAGTACAGCGCCTCGCCGTCGTACTCGTTGAAGCCCGGATGCGTCTCGATCGTCAGTCCGGCACCGGCCTCGCCCATGGCGGCCAGGATCTCGCTGGCGGTGTCCTGCTGGCGCACCAGCGAGCCGGCGATCACGCGGCGGAAGCGCACGCCGCGCTCGACGAAATACTCGCCCAGCCAGCGCGATTGCTGCCGGCCCTGCGCCGACAGGCAGTCGTAGTTGGCCGCGCCGAAGGAGGCCTGGCCGTGGCGCACGAGAAATAGCGTTGCCATAGAGGGAGAACGGAAGGTTGGGAGAAGGCAGGTCCACCGGTCCGGCCGGCGGGCCGGCGATGGCCGTCGCGCTCGATTGTAGGGCGCGCTCCGAGTGCCGGCCAAGCAAGCGTGACACGCTGCATACCGGTCATGGCCGCGCTGCATTGTCGTCGTCGGCGGGCCTTTCGCGTCTCAAATTCCAAAAGGTGGCGGCATGTTACGCAAATGGCGTCGCCATACGCGGTTACCTTGGCGCCTGCCCGGAGGAGGGCGTTCTTCATTCCATCCAGACATCGGCATATCGGGACACCGGGGCACCTGGGACATCCCGGACAGCCCGGACATCCCGGTCATCCCGGACGTCGGGACATCAAGACATCAAGAGGTCGAGACGATGCGTACGTATCACACCCTGTCGTATCGCGACTGCACCGCCTTCAGCGCGGCAGTCGAATCGCCGCATCTCGGGCCGGCGATCAACGCGGCGCTCGTGCGCGGCGAACTGATCGAAGTCCAGGGGCATCGATTCCGCCTGTGCCGCTCGGACGCCGGCTGGAAGATCAAGACCGCTTCGCTCTGGCAGATGACGCACCGGCAGCGCTTCGCGCGGCTGATGCGGTGCCTGCGCCTCGGTGGCGACGAAGTGCTGTGGGAAGCGAGGGTGCGCCGCTTCGTCAAGCATGACGCGCTGCGCGTGCAGGTCGATGGCGGTGGCGGCGCCGATGGCAACGGCGGCGCTGCGCG
>NZ_JCBAJO010000285.1:0-5078 GCF_059772245.1 Cupriavidus sp. R6-3 | reverse complement strand
CGCATCGGCGTATTGCGTCACCAGCAGATGCTGCAGCTGCTGGTCCTGCGGCAGCTCGGCGTTGGCGGCCGCGGCGCCGCCGGCCAGATCGGCCGAGCAGATCGCCACGCGGGCCTGCGCGTCGGTGATGTAGTGCTTGAATTCCTCGGCCCGGTTCATCGGATTGACCGGCACCACGACCGCGTCGGCGCGCAGGATCGCGTAGTAGCTGACGATGAACTGCGGGCAATTCTGCATGTACAGCAACACCCGGTCGCCCTTGGCCACGCCGGCCTCGCGCTGCAGCCAGCCCGCCAGCGCGGTGGCCTGCGCCTCCAGTTCGCGGAAGGTGATGGCCTTGCCGAAATAGCGGATCGCGGCCTTGTCGGCATAGCGGCGCGCCGACACCTCCAGATTGACCCACAGCGAGGTCTCGGGCAGCACGATGGCGGTGGGCGCCCGCTTGGGCCAGAACTGGAAATGCGGGCGCGCGGCGGGCTTCTGGGTCTGCATGCGTTTGTCTCCTGAGCGGTCTTTGCAACCGGTTCTCGTGCGTCGTTGCCGAGCCATCGTTGTCGAACGACGGGCACCGGCGCTGCCGCGGCCGGCAAGCAGCCCCGGCGGCGAATCGTCAAGCAATATAACCGAACGACCGTTCTATTTCCAAGGGGGTAGATTCCCGCAAGCGGGGTTGAGATGAGCGGCGCCGTCCCCACATCCACACAAGGAAACGGCCGTGCGGCGCGATTCCGCGCCTTGGGCCGAATCATGCGACCCGCGAGTCCCGGCGACTCCCAAGGATTTCCCGGGACTCCCGCGGATCCACGCGATATCAGGCGAATTCACGAACAGCGAGGCAAGGAATGAGCGACGTCACCCTGCAGAACTTCGACCACGACGTGATTGCGCTGTCGCGCAGCGTCCCCGTGCTGGTGGACTTCTGGGCGCCATGGTGCGGACCGTGCCGCACGCTGGGCCCGCTGCTGGAGAAACTCGAGCGCGAGGCCGGCGGCAAGTGGAAGCTGGCCAAGATCAACGTCGACGAGAACCAGGAGCTGGCCGCCCACTTCGGCGTGCGCAGCATTCCCCATGTGGTGGCCTTCGTCGACGGCAAGCCGGTCGACCAGTTCATCGGCGTGCTGCCCGAATCGGGCCTGCGCGAGTTCATCGCGCGGGTCACGCCGAACCCGGGCCAGATCGCGCTGCGCGAGGCGCGCCATGCGGCCGCCGCCGGCAATCGCCAGATCGCGCGCGAGGCCTTCCAGGCCGCGCTGGCCTTCGATCCCGGCTTCGACGAAGCGCGCCTCGACTACATTGCCTTCCTGCTCGACGGCAATGCGCTGGAGGAAGCCGAGGCCCAGTTCGGCATGCTGACCCCGCGCGCGCCGCAGCAGGATGCCTACGCCGCGCTGCAGACCCGGCTCGAGGCAATGAAGGGCCTGGGCGACCTGCCCGACGAGGGCACGCTGACCGGCCGCATCGCCGCCGACCCCGCGGATCTGCGGGCGCGCCTCGATCTGGCCCGGCTGCTGATCGCCCGCCGCCAATACGAACCGGCGCTGGAGCAGTTGCTGGCGATCGTGCGCACCGACCGCAGCTTCGAGGACGATGTCGGCCGCAAGACGATGCTGTCGGTGTTCGAGATGATGGGCGACACGCCCGAGGCGGTGTCGCGCTGGCGCCGGCAGTTGAGTGCGGCGTTGAATTGAGGTGGCGCGGCCGAGAGGGCGCGGTTGCGCTCTCTCCCGGCCCTCTCCCCCCGGCCGTCTCCCCTTACCCCGCCGGCCCCTCCACCAGCGTAAAGCCGTTCTGCCGCATGTAGGCCACCATCGCGGCGTCCTGCTTGCGCACGTGCAGCGCGAACCAGCCGGGCAGTTCCGCCACCAGGCGGCGCCCGGTCTCGAAGTCCCCTTCCTGCTCGACCTTCGCGCGGACCTTGCCGACGATCTCCAGCATCTGCCGGTGCTCGCCGGCATGGCATTGGCGCGGGCCGAAGTTCATCGCCTCCATCCACGCTTCCTCCATGTCGAAGTGGTAGCGCGTGTGGTCGATCCACTCGTCCAGCGCGGCCAGAAAGCCCTCGTCGCTGGCGCGCTGGGCGGCCTGCAGCAGCAGCACGAACTCCGCATGGGTATGGTCGGTGACGGGCTCGCCCAGATGCAGGTCGGCCGGCAGCGCGCTGCTGTCGAGATCGGGCGGCGTGGCCGTGGAGGCCGGGGAAGCGGAAGCGGGAGCGGAAACGGTCATGAAGGCGATCGGTTATGCTGCGCGGAATGCCCGAAGGCACAGGGATACGCGCAAGGATACCGAATCCCGCGCCCGGCGCCCGCGTGGACTCCGCTGGTTGCCCGCGTCGTCTCCGCAGGCCGCCCGCTTCGTTCCCGCTGGCTCCCCGCTTCGTCTGCAGAGTTGCCAGTTGGTTGCCCGCCAATCTTCCTCCCTGCTTCCTCGCCCGCTCCCCTTCGATGCCAAGACTGATCTTCTTCTGCGGACATGCCGGCACCGGCAAGACCACGCTGGCCCATCGCCTGATCGGCCCGCTGATGGAGGCCACCGGCGAACCGTTCTGCCTGCTCGACAAGGACACGCTGTACGGCCGCTACAGCGCCGCCGCGATGGGCGCGCTGACCGGCGATCCGAACGATCGCGACAGCCCGCTCTATCTGCAGCATCTGCGCGATCCGGAATACCAGGGCCTGCTCGATACCGCGCGCGAGAACCTGGCGCTGGGCATCAGCGCGATCGTGATCGGCCCGCTGTCGCGCGAGATCCGCGAGCATCGCCTCAGCGACCCGCAGTGGCTCGCGCTGCCGGCCGGCACCACGGTGCGTGTGGTCTGGGTCCATCTGCCCGAGGACGAGGCGCACGCGCGCATCGTGCGGCGCGGCAATCCCAACGATGCCTACAAGCTGGCGCACTGGGAGGACTATCGGCAGCGGCGTTTCATGCCCGATCCGGCCGAGTATCCCGAACTGATCTACTTCGACAACCTTGCGCCCGGAGAGGCAGAGGTGGCGCGGCTGCTCGACGCGCTGCGGGCCTGAGCGCACGAACTCGTCGCGAAGGGGGACAACGGCGGTTGCCGGGCGATATCGCAGGTATCGGTGCCGCCGCGCCCATCTTCCCGGCCCATCTTCCCGGCCCATCTTCCCGGCCCTCTTCCCGGCCCCTCTCCCGCAAGCGGCGATCGGAGAAAACCGCCAGCCGTTGGAACCGGGCCGGTCAGCCAGGCTGCGCGATCGCGCTCAGCGCCACCGATGCGGCGACGAAGCCGAACACCGCGGTGACGGCCACCGACGAGCCGAAGCCCGCGCAGGCCAGCCCCTGCGGCCCCTGCCGCGGATGGGCGGCGTCGGCAAAGGGCGCCTCGTCGATTTCGCAGGCCTGCTGCTCGGGCTCGGGATAGCGCAAGGGCTCATCGGAATACACCGCCGGCAGGCCGAACGGCTTCTTCGGGTCGCGCGGCAGCCCCCATTGCTTGCGCAGCCCGGCGCGGACCTTGGCCAGCAGCGGGTCCTGGATGGTGCGGGACAGGTCGGCCACGCGCACGCGGGTCGGGTCGAGCTGGCCGCCGGCGCCGCCGCAGGTGACGATCGGCAGCCGCTGGCGCCGGGCCCAGCCCAGCATCGCGATCTTGACCTTGACCGCATCGATCGCGTCGATCACGTAGTCATGGCCGGCCAGCAGCGCCTCGACGTTGTCGGGCGTGACGAAATCGTCGACGGGCCGCACCCGCACGCGCGGGTTGATCTGCAGCAGCCGCTGCGCCATCGCCTCGACCTTGGCGCGCCCATACTCGTCGCCCAGCGCGTGGATCTGCCGGTTGGTGTTCGACGGGGCGATATGGTCCAGGTCGATCAGCGTGATGCGCCCCACCGCGTTGCGGGCCAGCGCCTCGGCGGCCCAGCTGCCGACCCCGCCGATACCGACCACGCAGATGCTGGCCGCCTCCAGCCGCGCCAGGCCATCGGCACCGTAGAGGCGAGCCACGCCGCCGAAGCGCCGGTGGTAGTCGTCGTCCTCGGCGCTGTCATGCGGCAGCGCGGCAGGCAGTTCCGCCAGCGCCTGCGCGGCGACAGGATCGTCGTTGCGGTCGGGGCTGGCGTCGGCCCGGAAGTCGGAGCTGGAGGCAGCCCGGGGGTCGGCCCGGGTATCGACCGGGGAATCGCTCCGGGAATCGCTCCGGGAATCGCTCCGGGAATCGCTCCGGGAATCGACCCGGGAGTCGGCCCGGAAGTCGGCCCGGGAGTCTGCGTTAGGGTCGTCGGCCATCGAGGACTTCACCATCGGCTTGGACCCGCCTGCCGAAGCGATGCGAGCACGGCGGCGGGCAAAAAATGCGAAAAGCGCGGGCATCAATGTCAGTCGCATGCCGACAGGAGGGCCCGGCGCGCAACTATACAATAGCCGCAACGTGGTACGTCAGCCGCGCCAGCGCACCGGTCCGGTTCGCGCGTGCGCCGGCCAGGAGCCCCTCATGTCGATGCGCCGCCAGGCCGTGCTGTGGAGTGTGTTGACGCCCTTGGTGTTGATTGCGGCGGTGGTGGCCTTCGTGCTGCTGTTCGACTGGAACCGCCTCAAGCCCTGGCTCAACGAGAAGGTCAGCGATGCCATCGGGCGCCCGTTCGCCGTCAACGGCGACCTGATCCTGACCTGGCGCCGGCCCGAAGGCGAGAGCGGCTGGCGGCGCCTGGTGCCGTGGCCGCGGCTGTCCGCCCGCGACATCACGATCGGCAACCCCGACTGGACCCAGCAGCCCAATCTCGCCACCGCGCGGGAGCTGGTGTTCCTGCTGCGCCCGCTGCCGCTGCTGGCGCGCGAGATCTCGCTGCCGACCATCACCATCGATGGCCCCTCCGTCGCGCTCGAACGGCTGGCCGACAAGCGCAACAACTGGACCTTCCCCACCCGCGAAGACAAGGAGCCATCGCAATGGCACCTGGAAATCGGCGAGGTGGTGCTGACGCGCGGCCATCTGGCGCTGAACGATGCGGCCAGCAAGATCGAGTTGCGCGCGACGCTCGAGACCATCGGCGATGCCGCGCTGTACGACAAGGACCGCGACGGACCCCTCGCGCCGTCATCCGCACCGACCTCGG
>NZ_JCBAJO010000284.1:0-5120 GCF_059772245.1 Cupriavidus sp. R6-3 | reverse complement strand
CGGGGCGTTCGGTGGCCGCCTGCGGGGCGCTGCTGCGCGGCGAACTGGAGGATCCGATGCTGCGCCCCTGGCTGATCCGCTATTACCACGAGGCGGCCGACCTGCTGCGGGTGCTGGAGCAGTTGACGCGCGAGCAGTACCCGGCCACCACGCGCCGCTCGCCGTCGCGGCCGACCGTCAACCGGCCGCTGCCACACCGCTAGACCACGAAGGCTGTGTCGATGCCGACGAATCCGCCCAACTCACCCGACTCGCCGAATTCCCCCACTGCGCAACCCCCGCGCAATCCCGCTGCCGATCTGCGCCGCGCGCCGGCGGACCCGGTGCTGCCGGCCGCCACGCCGCTTGCCACGCCGCCGGTCACGCGGCCGGCATGGACGCGCCTGCTCGATGCGCTGGCAATGACGCTGCTGGTCGTCGCGGCCGTGCACGAGGCGGTCATCTGGCTGGGGGGAGAAGGCCGGCTGGCGCGCCTGCCGAGTGCCGGTGGCAGCGACAATGCGGTGGTGGTCGGCGTCATCTTCGCGCTGGCCGCGGCCTATGGGGCCTACCTGGTCGTGCGCAGCTGGCGCCGGGTCGGCTGAGCGGCGGGCCAGCCTTCCGACCGGCCGGTCACCTCAGTTCACTCACCCTGGCGCGTTCACCCGAGGTCATTCACCCGAGGTCATTCACCTGAGGTCATTCACCTGAGGTCATTCGCCCGAGGTCATTCGCCCGAGGTCATTCACCTTAACGTCTGCCTCCCTCACCCCTCCGTCACCACCGCCGCGCGCTGCTCGCGCTCGGCGCCATGCTCGCGCCGCCAGCGTCGGCAACGATAAAACTCCTCGACGAAGGGCAACACCCCGCATAGCGCCGTCGCCGCCAGCACCGCGGCGAGATACCAACCGGGCAGCGGCGGCTGTTTCGGCGTCAGCGAGAAGTCGGGAGCCCGGTCGCCCAGTCCGAACAGCGCCAGCGCCTGCGGCCAGTGCGCGACTGCCACCAGCGCCACCGCCGATAACGGCAGCACCTCCAGCAGCCCGTGCATATGCTGTTCGGTCGGGCCGATGACCCTGCGGCCGTACGTGTAATGCACATCCCACCAGGCGGTCGCTGCGTGCACCACCACGGCGACGATCATGATCGCCAGCACCAGCGCATTGACCTCGAAGAACAGCGCCAGCAGCACCGGCACGCCGACCTCGGCCAGCATCAGCAGATGCAGCGCCGATTCGTAGGTGCCCGCACTGCGCTCGATCCGTTCGCGACGATGGCAGGCCCAGTCGCCCAGTCCCGCCATCAGCCACAGCGGGACCAGGCCGTACATCAGGATCAGCGTGGCCGCCTCAGCCATCGTTGCTGCTCATCGCTCATCGCATGCGCGTGCGCCGCATGCCCAGCGCCGCCGCGAGCGCCAGCGACGCGCCGACCACCATTGCGCCGGTCATCACCGGATGGCGGGTGCTGGCGGTATAGGGGCAGGTGCGGACCACGTGCCGGCGCCCTTCGCGCTCGACCAGGTCGTTGGTGGCCTGGAACAGCGCGTTGTTCTCGCGGGGACCCGCGGGACGGGCGGTGCACTGCGCGCGCCCCAGGAAGCGCCGCATCACGCGGTCGTACAGGGCCGGCATGTGGTAAGCCGCGGACGACATGGCCTTGGAAGCGGCGCCGACGAACATGTCGCGGCGCGGATGCTCGGCGGCGAACAGGATCGCCTCGGCCGCCATCTCGGGATCGTAGACCGGCGGCGCCAGTTCCGGCTCGACGTCCAGATAGTTCTTGGCATGGCTGGCGAACGGCGTGTCGAGCGCCGCCGGCTTGATCAGCGTGACCGACACCGGCGCGCGTTCCTGTTCGAGCTCGAGCCGCAGCGAGTCGGTAAAGCCCTTGATCGCATGCTTGGACGCGGCATAGGCGCTCTGCAGCGGCAGCGGTACATCGGAGGCCTCGCTGCCCATGTTGATGATCGCGCCGCCCCGCTCGCGCAGATGCGCGGCCGCGACCAGCGAGCCATGGACCACACCCCAGTAATTGGTATCGAACAGCTTGCGCTGGTCCTCCATCGGTACCTCGTTGTACCGGCCGTAGATCGTCACCCCCGCGTTGTTGACCCAGGTATCGAAGCCGCCGAAGCGCTCGATCGCCGCTTGCGCGAGCGCCTTGACCGCCTCGAGATCGCCGACGTCGGTCGGCACGGTGATCACTTCGGAACCGGTCTCGCGCAACTGTTCGGCGAGCTGGTGCAGCGCCTCTTCGCTGCGCGCCGCAAGAACCAGCTTCGCGCCGCGCGCGGCCGCCTTGCGCGCCGCGAGCAGGCCCACGCCGCTGGTGGCGCCGGTGATCACGATCACCTGCGACCCGATTTTCTTCAGCGTCATTCTCATCTGCTTGCTACTCCAGCGGCCCGGGTCTCCATCCACCGCATCGCGGCGCCGCACCACGCGCGTGGCAGCCGGCACGGGCCTCGCCGCCGGCAGCCTTGACCTTCCTGCAAAGAGCGTTCCCGGAGTTGCTCCGGCGATGCTCGTGCGCTACCGCGGCACCGTTGTGCAACGGAAGTGCGCACGCAGCGCAAACGCAACGCAAACGGAGCGCCGGTGCGTCGCGCACGCGGGACATGCAACAGTGGCCCATCGCCGCCTGCTAGCTCGTATTACAAAATGCTGCAATTTCGCCATGGCGCCGGACAGCGCCCTGCGAACGCCGGCGCAGATTTTCATGTGCGGCATGGGAACCGAACGAGAAGCGATATAACGCTTCTCGCCGTCAACAGCCTGAGAAGTCGCACGCTGGCATGCAAGCTGCAATCACGCTGGCTTTACTAGCGAGCGGATCGCCCGGCTGCGACGGCCGGCAGCTCGCTCCCCTGGGAGCCAACCATGCAAAGGATCGCGCTGATCAGCGAGCACGCTTCCCCTCTGGCCGGGCCGGGTAGCGTGGACAGTGGAGGACAGAACATCTACGTGGCGCAGCTGGCGCGCCATCTTGGCAAGCGAGGCTATCCGGTGGACGTGTTCACGCGCCGCGACAAGGGCCTGTTGCCCGAGGTCGTGGCGTTCGCTCCGAACGTGCGCGTGATCCATGTTCCCGCCGGCCCCGCGGTCCACGTGCCGAAGGAACAGCTGTTGCCTTATATGGACGAGTTCGGCGCGTATATGGCCGAATTCATGGCGCGCGATCGCGTCGGCTATATGGTGATGCACGCGAACTTCTTCATGTCGGGGTTGGCGGCGCTGCGCGTCAAGCAAAAGCTTGCTATTCCGCTGGTCATGACGTTCCATGCGCTCGGCAAGGTCAGGCGCCAGCACCAGGGCAGCGCCGACGGCTTTCCCGACTGCCGCTTCGAGATCGAGGAGCGGCTGGTACGCGAGTCGGACTGCGTGATCGCCGAATGCCCGCAGGACCGGCACGACCTGATCCGCCTCTATGGCGCCGATCCCGGCACGATCGAGACGGTGCCGTGCGGCTTCGACGGCGACGAATTCTCGCCGGTGCCGCGCCTCGAAGCACGGCGCGCGCTCGGCTGGCCGTCGCATGAATTCTCGGTGCTGCAGCTCGGCCGCATGGTGCCGCGCAAGGGCATCGACAACGTGGTGCGTGCGATGGGCGAGCTGCGGCGCGCGTTCGGCCTGCGCGCCCGGCTGTATGTGGTCGGCGGCAATTCCGATCAGCCCAGCCCCGCGGCGACGCCGGAGATCGGCCGGCTGCAGAAGATCGCCGTCGAGGAAGGCGTGGTCGACGCGGTGACCTTCGTCGGCCGGCGCGGCCGCGAGCAATTGCGGCTGTTCTACAGCGCGGCCGACGTGTTCGTCACCACGCCGTGGTACGAGCCGTTCGGCATCACGCCGGTCGAGGCGATGGCCTGCGGCGTACCGGTGATCGGCGCCGCGGTCGGCGGCATCCGCAGCACCGTGCTGAATGGCCGTACCGGCTACCTGGTGCCGCCCAACGATCCCGCGGCACTGGCCGCTCGGCTCGCGCGGCTGGCGTGCGACCCGACGGTGGCCGAGCGCATGGGCGCATCCGGCCGCCGCCGCGCGCACGCGCATTTCACCTGGGCCGGTGTCGCCGCGCGGATGGAAACGGTATATGCGCGGCTGGCCGGTGTCACCGTCGACGACACGGCGCAAGCGCCGCAAGTCGCGGCCTGAACGGAGCGACCCCATGAAAGAAGCCAATCGACGCCGCGTGCTGGTCACAGGAGGCGCGGGCTTTCTCGGCTCGCATCTGTGCGACCGGCTCGTGCAGGCCGGACACGACGTGCTGTGCGTGGACAACTTCTATACCGGCAGCAAGGACAATATCGCGCACCTGTTGCGCGAGCCGAATTTCGAGCTGATGCGTCACGACGTGACCTTTCCGCTCTATGTCGAGGTCGACCAGATCTACAACCTTGCCTGCCCGGCCTCCCCTGTCCACTACCAGAGCGATCCCGTGCAGACCACCAAGACCAGCGTGCATGGCGCCATCAATATGCTGGGGCTGGCCAAGCGCGTGAAGGCCCGCATCCTGCAGGCGTCGACCAGCGAGGTCTACGGCGACCCCGACTGCCACCCGCAGCAGGAGTCGTACTGGGGCCATGTCAATCCGATCGGTCCGCGCTCCTGCTACGACGAAGGCAAGCGCTGCGCGGAGACGCTGTTCATGGACTATCACCGCCAGCACGGCGTCGACGTGCGCATCGCGCGGATCTTCAACACCTACGGCCCGCGCATGCATCCCGCCGATGGGCGCGTGGTGTCCAACTTCATCACGCAGGCGCTGTCGGGCCAGCCGCTGACCGTCTATGGCGACGGCTCGCAGACGCGCTCGTTCTGCTATGTCGACGACCTGATCGAAGGGCTGATCCGGCTGATGGACGCGCCCGGCGACCACAGCACACCGATCAACCTGGGCAATCCGTGCGAGCTGTCGATGCTGGAGATCGCCCGCAAGGTGCTGGCGGCGACGGGCTCGTCCGCACCGATCGTGATGCGCCCGCTGCCGGAGGACGATCCGCGCCAGCGTTGCCCCGATATCACGCAGGCGGGACTGCAGCTGCAGTGGGCGCCGCGCATCGATCTGGACGAAGGGCTGCGCCGAACCGTTGCCTACTTCGCCGAGCGGCTGGCGCGTGGCGCGGGCATGCCGGCACCGGC
>NZ_JCBAJO010000283.1:0-5122 GCF_059772245.1 Cupriavidus sp. R6-3 | reverse complement strand
CAGCGTCGCCGCGCGCCCGGCCAGTGCCAGCAGGCCCCGCAACTCGCCGGGCGCCATCGGGAAACCCAGCTTGTTGATCGGCACACCGAAGCGGCTGTCCGTTGCCGCGATGCGCAGATCGCAATGGCAGGCGATCTCCAGCCCGCCGCCGACGCAGACGCCCTCGATGCAGGCCACGGTCGGATGCAGGCAGCCCGCGATCGCGGCCAGCGCCGGCGCCAGCAGGTCGACGTGGTAGGCGCGCACCGAAGCGGGATCGCCGCGCAGCCGCGGAAACTCCGCGATATCGGCGCCGGCGGCGAAGTTGCCGTCGGCGCCGCGCAGCACCACGCAGCGCAGCGTGCGGTCGGCCGACAGGCGCGCAAAGCCATCCGTCAGCGCGCGCCACATCGCTTCCGAGATCGCGTTGAGCTTGCCCGGATTCGACAGCGTGACCAGCGCGATGTCGCCATCGCGCTCGAAACTGACCGCACCGCTCACAGTACCCCCCGCGGATTCAACGCGGCCATCGACGTCATTGTCGGCATCATCGCCATCAATCCATCTTGGCGCCGGACTGCTGCACCACCTGGGCCCAGCGCTTGATCTCGGCGCGCTGGAACTGGGCGAACTGGTCCGGCGTGTACGACGGCGTCTCCGAGCCGTTGTTCAGCCAGATCTGCTTGAGCTCCGGCGTATTGAGGGCCTTGTTGACCTCGGCGTAGAGCTTGTCGCTGATCTCCTTGGGCGTGTTCTTCGGTACCCACAGCGCATACCAGGTCGACACCTCGTAGTTCGGCACGCCGGCTTCGGCCGCGGTCGGCACGTCAGGGAAGGCCGGCGAGCGCTTGGGCGCGGCCACCGCCAGCGCCCGGATGCGGCCGCCGCGGATATGCTGGGCCGACGAACCGAGGCCATCGAACACCATGTCGACCTGGCCGGCGATCAGGTCGGACAGCGCCGGGCCCGCGCCCTTGTACGGGATATGCGTGATGAAGGTCTTGGTCTGGATCTTGAACAGCTCGCCCGCCAGATGGTGCGACGACCCGTTGCCGGCCGAACCGTAGTTCAGCTTGCCGGGATTCTGGCGCGCGTAGGCGATCAGCTCCTGCAGCGTCCTGGCCTGGACCTTGGTCGGGTTGACCACCACCACCTGCGGCGGCTGCGCGATCACGGTGATCGGCACGAAGTCCTTCTCGATGTCGTAGTCGAGCTTCTTGTAGAACGAGGGCGCGATCACGTGATGCGCCCCGCCGATGAAGATCGTGTAGCCATCGGGCGCGGCCTTCGAGGCGAGGCTGGCGCCGACCGTGCCGCCCGCGCCGCCGCGGTTGTCGATGACGAACTGCTTGCCCAGCTGCTTGGACAATTGCGCCGCCAGCGGGCGCGCAAAGGCGTCGGTGCCGCCGCCGGCCGGGAACGGCACGACGATGGTGACCGGCCGCGACGGCCAGGGCTCCTGCGCCGCTGCCGGGCCGAGCGCCATCATGGCGATGCCGCCGGCCACTGCCAGCATCCGCGCCGTCCGCTTGAACTGACTACGTTCCATGGTGTGTCTCCTCGCTTTGTCTTATGAAAATGCGATGTGAACTGCTGGTGTGAACCGCGTTGGAACTTCCCGTCGAAAAAGCACTGCGAAACTTGGTGATGCGGTGATGCGGTGATGCGGTGATGCGATCCGGTGATGCCATCCGGTGATGCGAGCCCTGCCGGCCGTGCTCCCTCAGGAGCGCGCCAGCAGCTTGGCGACCGACCGGCTGATGCGCGGATTGCCCTCGCCGAGCTTGGCCAGATTGTCGTCGAGCGCCTCCGGCACGTACAGGTAATTGACCATCATGCCGCACGACTGCGCGCGTCCCTTGCTCGACAGGTCCGCGCCCCAGTTCAGCCGCTCGACGCAGGCGCCGTTGCCGAGGTGGAAACGCGCCACCGGATCGGCAGGCAGCGCGCCGTTGCGGGCGTGCACGAGGAAGTGCGCGGCCAGCGCCAGGCCGCTGTCGCGCACCAGCGCGTCGTCCGAACCGGCGTTCAGCGCGGCCAGCCATTCGGCGCCGGTCGCCGGCACCGCCGGCGGCCTGGCTTCCCCGGCAGCCGGCGCACGTGCGCTCCAGCGCTGCATGCACTTGCCGCCCAGCACCTTGGCGACGGTATCGCCGTCCTGCTTGCGCAGCCAGTCGGCGAAACCCGGTATCGGCGACAGCGTGGCGAACTGCTTGACCTTGGGGAATTCGCGCTGCAATTCCTCGATGACGCGCTTGAGCAGGAAATTGCCGAAGCTGACGCCGCGCAGGCCCGGCTGCGTATTCGAGATCGAATAGAAGATCGCCCATTTGACGCGGCGCAGGTCTTCCTGCGGCGCCGCCTCGTCGAGCAGGCTCTGCACGTTGGCGGCCATTTCCGGCACGAATGCCACCTCGACGAAGATCAACGGCTCGCGCGGAATCCGCGGATGGAAGAAGGCGTAGCAGCGGCGGTCCGAATCGAGCCGGTTGCGCAGGTCGGCCCAGGAGGCGATCTCATGCACCGCCTCGTAGCGGATCAGCTTTTCCAGCAGCGACGCCGGCGAATCCCAGGTGATCGGCTGCAGCTCCAGCAGGCCGACGTCGAACCAGTTCGACAGCAGGCCCTCCAGGTCTTCGTCGAGCACGCGCAGGCCCGGGATCTTCTTGTACCAGCGCAGCATGTCCGCGCGCAGGTGAATGATGAAATGCAGGCCGCAGGCCGACGTCGCGCTCGGGCCGTGCAGCCCGGCCAGCCGCTTGAAGAAGCGGATGCGGGCGCTCGACAGCGCATGGGAGAGGCCCGAGCCGTTGCGCCCCGGCTTGCCGCCCTCGCCCGCCGTGCCCGAGGCCGTGCCCGTAGTCGTGCCCCCTGTCGCCCCTTCCGCGGCGCCGTCGCCCTGCGCACCGCTGTTGGCGACCTCGGCCAGCAGCGTCAGCATGGCCTGGCGGGTCGGCTCGTCGGCGGCCTCGTATTCGTTGCGCCAGGCCTGCGCGGCGGCGTTGGCGGCGCTGTCGGTCAGGCGGGCATCGAAGCACAAGCGCAGTTCCTCGCGCTGGCGGCGCTGCACACGCGCGCTCAGCGTGGCGGGCGCGGCCGTGCGGGTCTTGCCATCGTTGGCCGCGTTGGCCTCGGCCGGGGTCCCCTTGCGGTTCCACCAGCGGCCGAAGCGCGCCAGCAGCGTGCCGCCGGCGGCGTCGGGACGGGCGTCCCCCAGGGTTTCGCTGGCGCCGAGCGGCGCGCTGACGGTCTTGTCTCCGGTCTCGAAAGAAGTCATCGAACTACCTGTCGGGCAAAGGAAGGAAGCGGAACTCGAAACGTTACGGTGCTGCGTGGCGAGGGTGAGTGAGAGTCGTCGATGGTCGGGTCAGCGGCCGGTTAGCGGTCGGTTAGCGGTCGGTTAGCGGTCGGTCAGCGGTCGTGTCAGCGGTCGGTTAGCGGTCGGTTAGCGGTCGGTTAGCGGTCGGTCAGCGGTCGGTCAGCGGTCGGTCAGCGCTCGGTCTAGCGGTCGGAGGCGGCCTTGGCGGCGAGGCGAAGCCGGCTGTGGCGCCGTCGCGCCGGGGCCGCGGGTTCGGGCGCTGCCGCTTGCGCATCCGCGTCCAGCGCCTTCAACGCGGCGCGCTGGCGCAGCAGGTGGGTCTTCATCATCGCCTCGGCGCCTTCGGGATCGCGCGCCTTCAGCGCGGCAAAGACCGACAGGTGCTCGGCACAGGATTCGTCGATGCGGCCCGGCAACTGCAGGCTCTTGTGCCGCGACAGGCGCAGCACCTTGCGCAGGTCGCCGATCAGCCCGGACAGCCAGCGATTGCCCGCGAGCCGCTGGATCGCCTCGTGGATCTGGTAGTTCGTCTCGTAGTAGGCGTCGATCTGGCCGGCGCCGGCGTAGCGGGCCAGATCGCGATGCAGGTCCTCGAGCGCGTCGAGGTCGGCGGCGGTGGCATTGCGGGCCGCCTCGTAGGCGCAGCGCCCTTCGAGCAGCGCCATCAGCGGAAAGATCTCGTCGAGGTCCTGTTCGGACAACTCGTTGACGAAGCAGCCGCGGCGCGGCTCCAGCCGCACCAGCCCTTCGGCGGCCAGCACCTTCAGCGCCTCGCGCAGCGGGGTGCGCGAGATGCCCAGCGTGGTCGCCAGGGCCGCCTCGTCGATCCAGGCGCCCGGCACGAGCGTGTGCTCGTCGATCATGGCGCGCAGGCGATCGGCAACTTCGAGATACAGCGCCTGCTGGACGATGCGCATGGAGGCCTCCCGGTGCGATGCATGGACATTGCGAAGGCCGGAGCCCCGTGGGAGGCCCTCGCAATAATTCATAATTATGAATAACGGCGAGGGAATGGCAAGGCGTTTCGATGTTGCAGAGCGGCAAGTGCTGTAAGGGGCTTGCAGGGTGGTCCCCGGCGGCTCTGAGCGGCTCTGAGCGGCTTGCCGAAGGCTTGAGGCGGCTGGGAGCGCTTGTGGGGCCTCGCCTCGTAGGGCGCTTGCCTTGCAGGCGGCGCCCTGGGCAGGCGCCGAAGGACGGTCCGCCGCTTCAGCCGTCCGCCAGAATGCGCCGCGCCCGCTCCAGCACCGGGCGATCGACCATCTTGCCGTCCACCGCCACGGCGGCGCCATCGGCCGAGGCGGCCGCTTCGACCACGCGCCTGGCCCAGGCCACTTCGGCCTCGGTCGGCGCGAGACCGGCGTGGACGGGTCCAACCTGCGCCGGGTGGATCAGCAGCTTGGCGCCGAAGCCGAATGCGCGCGCACGCGCCGTTTCGGCGGCCAGCACCGCGGTATCGCCGAGCGCGGTGCAGACGCCGTCCACCGGCGCAGGCAGCCCCGCCGCGCGCGAATGCAGCACCAGCAGGCTGCGAAAGGCATGCAGCGGCTCGCCTTCATCGCCCACGCCCAGGTCGCCCATCAGGTCGATGCTGCCGAACAGCAGCCGCACCACGCCGGGCTGCGCGGCCAGCTCCGCAAGCTGGGCGAAGCCCGCCGCGGTTTCCAGCAGCGCGTGGCATTGCACCGCCGGCAGCGCCTGCCGCAGCGCCCGCATCGCTTCGGCATCGGCCTTGGGCAACACCAGTATGTCGACGCCGAGCGCGTGGCACCAGGCGATATCGTCGTCGTGGTACGGCGTGCCGACGGCGTTTACGCGCACCAGCAG
>NZ_JCBAJO010000282.1:0-5131 GCF_059772245.1 Cupriavidus sp. R6-3 | reverse complement strand
GACAGCCCGGAGAACGGCACCGCCGAGGCCTCGGCCACCGAGGCCATCTATCTGAGCCTGCTGTCCGCCATCATGGAACACCGGCTGCTGGCCGGTACCAAGCTGGTCGAGGAGCGGCTGTGCGAGGTGACCGGGGCGAGCCGCGCCCGCATCCGCCAGGTGTTCGCCCGGCTCGCGCACGAGAAGCTGGTCACGCTGGTGCCGAACCGCGGCGCCTTTATCGCCAGCCCGACGGTCGAGGAAGCGCACCAGGTCTTCCAGACGCGCCAAGTCATCGAGCCCGAGCTGGCCGCCACGCTGGCGCGCCACGCGACGCCGGCCAAGGTCCGCAGCCTGCAGCGGCACGTGCAGGAAGAAGACGCGGCGCGCGCGCGCGGCGACCGCGCCGCGGTGATCCGGCTATCGGGGGAATTCCATATCCTGCTGGCGGAAATGGCGGGCAACGCCATCCTGGAGAAGGTCATCCGCGAGATGGTCTCGCTGACCTGCCTGATCATCACGCTGTATGACCGGCCCGGCGCGCCGGCCTGCCCGGAGCACGAGCACCGCGAGCTGATCGCGGCGATCGAGAAGCGCGACGAGGGCGCGGCTCGCGCGGTGATGCGCGAGCATCTGGAACACATCGAAGGATCGCTGGACCTGACCGTGACCGAGGTCGGGGCGCCGGACTTCTACAGCATCTTCAACAAGGGCTGAGCCGCGCGGTACCGAGCACTGAGGCCCGAGGACTCAGGACCGACTGAGGGTTCGGGACTGAGGACACGGGACCAGAGGACTCCGGACCCATGTCCTTGGGGGGTCGATCGAGACGCTCAGGACAGCAGCTGCTTCATGTCCTTGACGATCGGCTCGGTCCCCTGGCCATGGCGGATGAACAGCCGCAGCCGCCCTTCCGGATCGAACACATAGCTGCCGGCCGAATGGTCGACCGTATAGTTGCCCGGCGCGCTGCCGGGCACCTTGGCGTAGAACACCTTGAAGTCCTTGGTCAGCTGGCGCAGCGCCGCCTCGTCGGCGGGCCGCATGCCGAGGAAGCGCGGATCGAAGGCCGGCACGTACTGGGCCAGCAGCGCCTGCGTGTCCCGCTCCGGGTCGACGGTGATGAACAGCACCTGCACGCGGTCGGCGTCGGGGCCTAGCTGCTCCATCACCGTCTTCCACTCGACCATCGTGGTCGGGCACACGTCCGGGCAATGGGTGTAGCCGAAGAACATCACCACCGCCTTGCCCTTGAAGTCCGCCAGCGTGCGCTGCTTGCCGGTGTGGTCGGTCAGCTTGAAGTCCTTGCCGAATTCGCTGCCGCCGGTCACATCGATATTCTGAAAGGTCGGCTTCTGCTGGCCGCAGGCGGCCAGGCCCAGCGCCAGCAGCGCGACCAGCAGAAAGCGCCGCAGCTTGGCCAGGAAGGGGAAGACGGACGAGGAAAACGAGGCGGTGCGCATGGTATCGGTTCGATTGGGCTTGTCCGGGGACATGTCGGCCGCTTGTCGGCGGCTTTGTTGGCGGCTTTGTTGGCGGCGTGTTCGCGTCTTGTTCGCGCTTGTCCGCGTGTGCCGGGCCTGAGGTGGCGCGGCAGGCGCGCCGCCAGCAGCGGCTAGTATCGCCGATCGCGGCGCACCGGGCGTTGGCCGCGACATCTTGTCGCGGCCGGGCCGCCATCACGGCTGCGGCACGAACTTGAAGTAGTGGTCGATCAGGAGCGCGGCGAACAGCAGCGACAGATAGAGGATCGAGAAACGGAAGGTGCGCTGCGCCAGCGCGTCCGAATATTGCCGGTACAGCTTCCACGCGTAGGCCAGGAAGACGCCGCCCAGCACCAGCGCCGCCGCCAGATAGATGTAGCCGCTCATGCCGTAGACGAAGGGCAGCAGCGTGGCCGCGATCATCACCAGCGTGTACAGCAGGATATGCAGCAGCGTGAAGCGCTCGCCATGCGTGATCGGCAGCATCGGCAGGCCCGACTTCGCATAGTCGGCGCGGCGGTACAGCGCCAGCGCCCAGAAGTGCGGCGGGGTCCAGGTGAAGATGATCAGCACCAGGAACCAGGCCTCGGCCGGTACGTCGCCGGCGACGGCGGCCCAGCCCAGCGCGGGCGGCATCGCGCCCGACAGGCCGCCGATCACGATGTTCTGCGGCGTGGCCGGCTTGAGCAGGATCGTGTAGACCACCGCGTAGCCGACAAAGGTGGCAAAGGTCAGCCACATCGTCAGGTCGTTGGTGAACACGTGCAGCAGCCACATGCCGGCGCCGCCCAGCGCCAGCGAGAACACCAGGATCTGGCTGGTGCCGATTTCGCCGGTCGCCGACGGGCGCCACGCGGTGCGGCGCATCAGCGCGTCCACCTTCTGCTCGACCAGGCAGTTGATCGCGAAGGCGCCGGCCGCCAGCAGCCAGATGCCCGCCGCGCCGCCGATCAGCACGCGCCACGGCACCATGCCGGGCGTGGCGAGGAACATGCCGATGATGGCGCAGAAGACCGCCAGCTGCGTCACGCGCGGCTTGGTCAGCGCGGCGTACTGGCGGGCGAGGTGGCGCAGCCGGCTGGGCGGTTGCTGGGTCTGGGTAGCGGTGGTGGCCACGGGAGTCTTGTCTTTCATGAGGCGCGCGCCGTGTCGGCCGGGCGATTTGCGCCGGCGGCATCGGGAGCCGGGGCGTCAGGGGCGGCAGCGGGGGCGCGATCGAATGAACCGGGGGCCGCGGCGGTGGCGGCACGGGTCGCGAGCCCTATATTGTAATTGAGCCTGACCAACAGCATCAGCAGCACCGCCGCGCCGCCATTGTGGGCGACTGCCGGCAAAAGCGGCCAATCCAGCACGATGTTCGACAAACCCGTCGCCAACTGCAGTACCAGCACCGCCAGCAGCCAGTGCGAGGCCCGCGCCAGCGGCGCAAAGCGGCGCGTGCGCAGCGCGAACCAGGCCAGATAGCCCAGCACAACGACCGCAAAGCCGCGGTGCACCCAGTGGATCGCCACCAGGGCCGAATGCGGGATGTAATCGCCGTCGGCCGTCATGCCAAGCTGCCGCCACAGCGTGAAGCCGTGGCGGAAATCCATCTCCGGAATCCATTGCCCGTTGCACAGCGGGAAGTCGGTGCACGCCAGCACCGCGTAATTGGTGCTGACCCAGCCGCCGAGGAAGATCTGGATCACCAGCAGCGCCAGCGCGATCCGCCCGGGCCAGCGCAGGCCGGCCGCGGCCGGCGCGATCGTGCGCGGCGGGTCGCTGCGCGATCCCAGCCAGATCAGCGCCGCCAGCAGCGCCATGCCCAGCAGCAGATGGGTCACCACGATGATCGGCTGCAGCTTCATGGTCACCGTGAAGGCGCCGAACGCGCCCTGCACGCAGACCAGCAGCAGCACGCCGGTGGCGAACCAGGGCGACTGCTTCAGCTCGCGGCGCTTGCTCCAGGCCAGCACCACCAGCGCGATGATCAGCACGCCGACCGCCATGGCGAAGTAGCGGTGCAGCATCTCGATCCAGGCCTTGGCCCAGGTCACCGGCCCGCTCGGCAACGCGGTTTCCGCCGCGCGAATGTGCTCGACGGCGGCATACGGGTTCGAATGGCCGTAGCAGCCGGGCCAGTCCGGGCAGCCCAGGCCCGAGTCGGTCAGCCGGGTGAAGCTGCCGAACATGATCAGGTCCAGCGTCAGGAAGGCGGTGATCCAGACCAGCTTGCGGTATTTGTCGCGGCTGCCGCGGGCCAGCACGTAGCTGAGCGGCAGCAGCGCCAGCAGCAGGCCGATCAGGGCGAGTTGAGTCAGCATGGGCCCTCCATCAGCCGATGCGGTTGTACTTGAGCAGGCGGCTGAGGTCCGAATGCACTTTCTTCGGGTCCGGGTCCTTCGGGAACCGCATCATCAGATTGCCGAGCGGATCGACCAGATACAGCGTCGCCTCGACGGCCTCGCCGTCCGCCGGCGGCAGCCAGCCGCGGATCTGCTCGCGGTCCATGCGCAGGAAGCGCACGCCGGCATAGGGCTCGTTGTAGGCCGCCGTCAGGCGCGGATCGATCGGACCGTCGTCGCTGACCAGCCAGACCGGCACGATGCGCTCGCGCTCCTTGCCCTGGCCGGCCCGGATCTGCCGGATCGTGAACAGCCGCTTCGCGCAGGCCTCGTCGCAGGCGGCGCTGTCGGTCGACACCAGCAGCCATTTGCCCTTGAAGTCCTGCAGCGGCACCGCCTGGCCGCGTTCGTCGGTCACGCGCACCGCCGGCGCCGGGCGCTGCGGCTCGATCAGCGTGCCGTAGTTGGTCTGCCCGCCGGCCGGCCGGAACACGTAGTAGGTCAGATACGAGGCGATGACCGGCGAGGCGCAGACCAGCAGCAGCAACAGCATCTGGATCCGGCCGCGGCGCGTGCGGGCATCGATGCGCGGATCGCTGCGGGAGTCTTGCGGCGCGGCCGGCTTGGCCGTGGCGGGATCGGAAGGCATGGATAGTCGTTGGAGTGATTAATCGTCGTGGCGGGCACCGCCCGCGGGGGCCGCGGCCTTGGCCCCGCCGGCATCCGCCGGCATGGCGAGCCGCCGGGCACGCCGCCAGGTCAGCGCCACCAGCAATACCAGCGTCAGCGCGGCCAGACCATACCACTGAAAGGCATAGCCGTAGTGGCGCTCGACGCCGAGGTCGGCGCTGGCCCAGTCGCGCGCCAGGCCATCGCCGGTGTCGCTGCGCTGCTGCAGCACGAAGGGCTGCAGGGGCGTACCCAGTTCGGCGGCGAAGGCGTCCAGGTCCAGGTTCTGCCGGATGCGTTCGCCGCGCTGGGCATCGGCGCCGCCGAGCTGATAGACCCTGGGCACATCGGCCAGTGCCACGCCCTGCAGCGTCACCGTGCCCTCGGGCGTCGGAAACGGCGCGATGCGGGTGCGATCCTGCGCGTCGCGCGGCAGCCAGCCGCGCAGCACCAGCACGGCGCGGGGGGCTTGCGTGCCAGTGCCAGTGCTGCTGCCGGTGCCGGTGCCGGCGTGCATGCCGTCGAGACCCGCGGCATCGTCGGGCCGCAGCGGAGTCAGCACCAGGAAACCGGAGCGGCTGTCCTGCCCGTTGCCGTGCGGACGGTTTTCCAGCAGCACGGTGTGGGCCGGGTCGAACCGGCCGCGCACGACCACCTTGCGCGAGACCAGATCAG
>NZ_JCBAJO010000281.1:0-5192 GCF_059772245.1 Cupriavidus sp. R6-3 | reverse complement strand
GACTGGCCGGCGCCCGGGCTGGCGGCCCGGCGCCTGGATTGCGGTGTGATTCGGTGATCGTTGTTGTTCGGTCATGCGAGCGGGTCGTCGGTCGGACGGCGGGACGGTTGCGCAGAACCGCGCAGCCACCGTCCAAACAGGCTGCCAGGCACAGGACGGCCCACCTGGGAGCCGCCCGGCGCCCGGGTCTGGTCGGGTATTATACGGGGCAACTTATCGACCCTTTCCGGCATGGCAGCACTTCCCCTCGACCCGCGCCAGGACCAGCTCAAAGCGTGGGTGTCCGGACTCGCTCCGGATTGGTCCATCGATCCCGAATCCTGCGTACCGGCTTCGGCCGACGCCAGCTTCCGCCGCTACTTCCGGCTGCGCACCGACAATCCCGCGCATCCGACCGTGATCGCGATGGACGCCCCGCCCGCCCGTGAGGACTGCCGCCCCTTCATCCATGTCGCCGCGCTGTTCGGCGAGGCCGGCGTCACGGTGCCGACCGTGCTGGCGCAGGACCTGTCGCAGGGCTTCCTGCTGCTGGCGGACCTTGGCAACACCACCTATCTGTCGAAGCTGGACATCACCACCGCGCGCACGCTGTACGGCGACGCCGCCGCGGCGCTGGTCAGGATCCAGGCCGCGACCCGGCCGGGCGCGCTGCCCGCCTACGACCGCGAACTGCTGCAGCGCGAGCTGGACCTGTTCCCGCAGTGGTACGTGGCGCGCCATCTGGGCGTGGAACTCGATGCCGGCCAGCAGGCGGACCTGAGCGAGGTCATGCAAACCCTGCTCGCCAACAACCTGGCCCAGCCGCAGGTCTACGTGCACCGCGACTACCATTCGCGCAACCTGATGGTGCTCGACGGGGACGACAAGGGCGGCAACCCCGGCATCCTCGACTTCCAGGACGCGGTGATCGGCCCGATCACCTACGATGCGGTCTCGCTGTGGCGCGACGCCTATATCGAATGGGACGAGGAGCTGCAGCTGGACTGGCTGATCCGCTACTGGGAGCGCGCCCGCAAGGCCGGCCTGCCGGTGGCCGGCGACTTCGGCGAGTTCTATCGCGACTTCGAATGGATGGGTCTGCAGCGCCATCTGAAGGTGCTCGGCATCTTCGCGCGCCTCTACCATCGCGACGGCAAGGACGGCTACCTGGCCAACATGCCGCTGGTGCTGAAGTACGCTCGCGCGGTGGCGGGCCGCTACGGCGAGCTGCGCAAGCTGGTGCGGCTGTTCGATACGCTCGAAGGCGTCGAGCGCCCGGCGGGCTATACCTTCTGATGGACGCGGAAAGCGGCCCGACCCGGCGCGGTGAATGGTGGGCCGGCGTGCGCGCGCTGGCGCCGATGCTGCTGGGCGTGGTGCCGTTCGGCCTGATCTACGGCGTGCTGGCGGTCGGCGCCGGCATGCCCGCGTGGCTGGCCTGCGCGATGAGCGCGATCGTCTTCGGCGGCGCCTCGCAGATGATCCTGACGCAGTTGTGGGCGGCGGGCACGCCGGCGGCGATCGTCGCCACCACGGTCGCGATGGTCAATCTGCGCCACGCGCTCTACTCGGCCACCATCGCTCCCGCGCTGGCGCATCTGCCGCGCCGCTGGAAGGCGCTGATCGCCTATCTGCTGACCGACGAGGCCTTTGCCGCGATGACCCGGCGGCTCGGCGACGACCCGGTGCAACGGCGCTACCGGCACTGGTACTTCTTCGGCGCGGGCTTCGCGCTGTGGAGCAGCTGGCAACTGTCGACGCTGGCCGGCGTGCTGGTCGGCGCCCAGGTGCCGCGCCACTGGCCGCTGGACTTCTTCCTGCCGCTGACCTTCATCGCGATCATCGTGCCCGGCCTGAAGCACCGCTCGCACATCGCCGCGGCGGTAACCGCCAGCGTGCTGGCGGTGCTGTGCTTCAACGTGCCGCACAAGCTCGGGCTGATGGCGGCGGCGCTGGGCGGCATCGCGGTCGGCATGCTGCTGCTTCCGCGCCAGAGCGGTCCCGCCGGCAAGGAGCGCGCCGCATGAGCCCGTGGATGCTGCTGGGCGTGATGGCGGCCGCGGGCCTGGCCACCTATCTGATCCGCCTGTCCTTTATCGCCGTCGAAGGCAAGGTGCGTCTGCCGGCGTGGTTCCGCACCGCGCTGCAGTTCGTGCCGGCGGCGATGCTGTCGGCGCTGATCGCGCCCGACCTGCTGATGCGCGATGGCCAGCTGGCCATCGGCCTCGACAATGCCCGCCTGATCGCCGGCGTGGTGGCCATCGTGATCGCCGCGCGCACGCGCAGCATCGGCTGGACCATCGCCGGCGGCATGGCCACCCTGCTCGTCCTGGAGACCCTGATTTGAAAGCGATGATCTTCGCCGCCGGACGCGGCGAGCGCATGCGCCCGCTGACCGATGGCTGCCCGAAGCCGCTGCTGCAGGTCGGAGGCAAGCCGCTGATCGCCTGGACCATCGAGGCGCTGGCCCGCGCCGGCCTGACCGAGATCGTCATCAACCACGCCTGGCTGGGCGAGCAGATCGAGGCGGCGCTCGGCGACGGCAGCCGCTTCGGCGTGCGGCTGGCCTATTCGGCGGAGGGCGAAGCGCTGGAGACCGCCGGCGGCATCGCGCAGGCGCTGCCGCTGCTGCGGGAAGGAACCGGTGGCGATGGCAAGGGCGGCGATGGCACTGCGGACGACGGCACCGGCCGCGATGGCAAGGGCGAGATCTTCGTCGCGGTATCGGGCGACATTTATTGCGACTACGACTTCCGCGCGCTGCTGCCGCGCGCCGCGGCGATGGCGGCCTCGCCCGAACCGCGCATGCATCTGGTGATGGTGCCCAATCCGCCGTTCCACCCCGAGGGCGATTTCGCGCTCGGCGCCGATGGCAAGCTGTCGCTGCCGGGCGAGGCGCCGCTGGCCGAGGGCGCTGCGCGCCTGACCTTCGGCAATATCGGCCTGTACGACACGCGCACCTTCGCCGGCATCGCGCCCGGGCAGAAGGTGCCGATGACGCCGTTCTACCGCGCCGCCATTGCGGCGGGCCTGGCCACCGGCGAGCGCTTCGCGGGCCGCTGGGAGAACGTCGGCACGCCCGCGCAGCTGGCCGCGCTGGACGCCGCGCTGTCGCGCTAGGACGCGCCGCGCTCGCAACGGCTGTCATCGCCTGTCGTTGCCGCGCGGGCCCGGCTCGGCGGCCTGGCGCGCGGCCCTCGACGTCCCTGAGGCCCCCGCCCGCGCAGGAACGACGTGGAGGCATCGGCGAGACCTCCTCGCCGCGCACGTCAACCTCGGCAACGAGCAGCGTTAGAATCGGGCCATTGCCCACTGCCTGCCCGATGCGAGTCGGTCCCCTCATGTCCGCACCAGATTCCGCCCTTCTCCAGGCCTGTCGCGCGCGCCGCGCCCGCGTGCTCGACCACCTGCGCGCCGCCGGCGGCGGCGTGGCGATCCTGCCCACGGCCCCGGAAGCGATGCGCAACCGCGACAGCGACTTCCCGTACCGGCACGACAGCTACTTCTACTATCTGAGCGGCTTCACCGAGCCCGAGTCGGTGCTGGTGCTGATTGCCGCGCCGGCCGGCGGCAGCGACCGCAGCATCCTGTTCTGCCGCCCCAAGCACGAAGAGCGCGAGATCTGGGACGGCTTCCGCTACGGCCCCGAAGCGGCACGCGAGGTGTTCGGCTTCAACGAGGCCCACTCGATCGAGGAGATCGACGCCCAGCTGCCGCAGCTGCTCGCCAACCAGAATCTGATCGCGTATCCGCTGGCCGCTTCGACCCGCATCGACATGCAGGTGCGCCGCTGGCTCGACGCGGTGCGCACGCAGGGCCGCGCCGGCGTGGTGGCGCCGTCGAGCGCGCTCGACATCCGCACGCTGCTCGACGAGATGCGGCTGTTCAAGGACGCCGGCGAGCTCGACATCATGCGCCGCGCCGCGCAGATTTCGGCCCAGGCCCATGTGCGCGCGATGCAGGCCAGCCGCGCCGGCCTGCGCGAATACCATCTGGAAGCCGAGCTGCTGTACGAATTCCGCCGCAACGGCGCGCAGAGCGTGGCCTACAACTCGATCGTCGCCGCCGGCCCCAACGCCTGCGTGCTGCACTATCGCGCCGGCCCGGCCGAACTGCGCGACGGCGACCTGTGCCTGATCGACGCCGGCTGCGAACTGGACGGCTACGCGTCCGATATCACGCGGACCTTTCCCGTGTCGGGCCGCTTCTCGCCGGCGCAGCGCGAGCTCTACGATCTGGTGCTGGCCGCGCAGCAGGCTGCCATCGACCAGACGCGCGTCGGCGTGCCGTACAACGTGCCGCATGACGCGGCGGTGCGCGTGCTGGCGCAGGGCATGCTCGACACCGGCCTGCTGGACCGGAACAAGGAAGGCGGCGTCGACGACGTGATCGCCAGCGGCAGCTATCGGCGTTTCTATATGCACCGCACCGGCCACTGGCTCGGCATGGACGTGCACGACGTCGGCGAGTACCGCGTGCCCGGCCCGGCCCCCGCCGAAGGCGAACGCCCGTGGCGCCCGCTCGAGACCGGCATGGTGCTGACGATCGAGCCCGGCATCTACGTCCGCCCGGCCGAGGACGTACCGGAGCGCTACTGGCATATCGGCATCCGCATCGAGGATGACGCGGTGGTCACGGCCGACGGTCCCTGTGAATTGATGACCCGCGGCGTCCCGGTCGACGCCGACGAGATAGAGGCGCTGATGCGCGAACGGAGTGAGTTGTAATGGTCAGCTGGTTGAGAAAACTGTTCGGCGGTGCCGATGGCAACACGACGGCGTCGCGAACGCAGGCGGAGCCGGAACAGCCGTTCATCGTCAATCTGTTCGACGACCGCCTGGTGGTCCATCGTCCCGACGGCCAGCGCGAAGAGGTCGAATGGCAGGCGCTGGAGCGCGTGGTCGCGCGGGTCTCGCGGCGCGCGCCGTGGACCGGCAAGGCCTGGCTGATCCTGGTCGGCGAGGAACGCCCCGACGGCCGCCAGCAAGGCTGCGTGACGCCGCTCGACGCGGTCAACCACGAGGCGCTGCTGGCACGGCTGCGCGCAATGCCGGGCTTCGATCAGACCCTGCTCGACAACGCCCTGCGCGATGCGCGCAACGGCAGGACGCGCGAGGACGTGGTGTGCTGGCAGCGCGGCGGGCCGGAAAGCGCCGCTGCCGGAGGTGCCAACGATGAACCAGCCCAGCCCTGAACTGCCCGCCGACGCCTGC
>NZ_JCBAJO010000280.1:0-5219 GCF_059772245.1 Cupriavidus sp. R6-3 | reverse complement strand
GACGGCGACGACGGTGGCGGGGACGTTGGCGAGGGATCGAGCGGACCGGTCGGTGCGTTGGCCATGAGCGGAAGAAATACGGGCCGAAGCGGGGCGTTAGTCCAGCGTCGGCCGGTGAGAAGTGCGTGTGATAATGTCCGCGGACTATTGGTTTTCAAGCGGTTCGGCAGCCACATGGAGGGCCGGCCGGGCCGCCACAACAAGGAAAGACAGGATGCGCAAGGGAGTATATCGGCAGCGTGCGGGACAGTTCGCATTGACGGCGATCGCCACCGCATTGAGCTGGACGCTGCTGGCAACGCCGGCCGCCGCGCAGAAGCGCACGGTATCGTCGAACGGGCAGGGCGCCGCATCGGCGATGATCCCGAGCAATCCGGACGACGCCTTCCGCGCGCTGCGCGAGGCCGCCCGCAAGAACGACGTGGCGCGCGCCTATGCGATCTCGGCCACGCTGGTCGACTACCCGGTGCCGTCGTACGTCGAATACTTCCGCATCAAGCCGCAGCTGTTCGACGCCAGCGGCCTGGCGCGCATCGACGCGCCGGACGACGAGGTGCGCGCGTTCCTGCAGCGCTACCAGGGCGAGGCGATCGCCGACCGCATGCGCAACGACTGGCTTCTGGTGCTCGGCAAGCGGCGCGACTGGGCCAACTTCGACGCGCAGTATCCGCAGTTCGTGCTGAAGGACGATACCCAGGTCGAGTGCTATGCGCTGCTGTCGCGCGCGCTCAAGGGGCAGAACGTCGCCGTCGAGGCGCGCGCGCTGCTGACCGAGCCGAAGAACTATGGCGAGGGCTGCGTCGACCTGATCGGCTATCTGTACCAGAGCCGCCAGATCACCCGCGCGGACGTCGCCTTCCAGGCCCGCACGGCGCTGGAGCAGAACTACACCACGCTGGCCGGGCGCATTGCCGCCACCGTGCCGGACGGCGCCGTCGACGGCGATACGCTGGCCACGGTGGTCAAGATGGCGCGCAACGATCCGGCCCAGGCCGCCGCCTACCTGACCGCCAGCTCCGGCAGCCTGTCGCGCGACGAGCAGGGCGCGGGCTGGGGCGTGGTCGGCCAGTTCGCCGCCAAGAAGCTGCTGCCCGACGCGGCCGGCTACTTCCGCCGTCAGGTCGAGCTGGGCGGCAACCAGTGGCTGTCGACCGAAACGCAGGAATGGCGCGTGCGCGCGGCGCTGCGCCAGGGTGACTGGAAGCTGGTGCGCCTGGCGATCGAATCGATGCGCCCGGAATTGCGCACCAAGGATCCGGCCTGGACCTACTGGCTGGGCCGGTCGCTGGCCGAAGCGGGCCGCAACGACGAGGCCCGCCAGCAGTACCAGGCCATCGCCAGCGGCTTCCATTTCTACGGCCAGCTGGCCAGCGAGGAGCTGGGCCAGCGCATCACGCTGCCGCCGCGTACCCAGGTCAGCGATGCCGAGGCCATGGCGATGCGCACGCGCCCCGGCTTCCAGCGCGCCAAGGCGTTCTACGACATGGACCTGCGCTTCGAGGGCAACCGCGAGTGGAACTGGGAGCTGCGCGGCATGAGCGACCGCGAGCTGCTGGCCGCGGCCGAGTACGCGCGCCGCATCTCGCTGCTGGACCGCACCGTCAACACCGCCGACCGCACGCAGTCGCAGCACGACTTCTCGCTGCGCTTCCTGATGCCGTTCCGCGACATCATGCAGCGCGCCACCGACGAGGCCGGCCTGGACATGGCCTGGGCCTACGGCATCATCCGGCAGGAATCGCGCTTCATCATGAACGCGCGCTCGTCCGCCGGCGCGCACGGCCTGATGCAGGTGATGCCCGCCACCGCCAAGTACGTCGCCCGCAAGATCGGCATGACGGACTTCACGCCGTCGATGATGAGCGATCCGAACGTCAACATCCTGCTCGGCACCAGCTACATGAGCATGGTGCTGACCGACCTGGACAGCTCGCAGACGCTGGCCTCGGCGGCCTACAACGCCGGCCCGGGCCGGCCCAAGAGCTGGCGCACCAGCCTGTCGCGGCCGGTCGAGGGCGCGATCTTCGCCGAGACCATTCCGTTCACGGAGACGCGAACCTACGTCAAGAATGTGCTCTCCAACGCCACGTACTATGCTGCATTGATGCACGGACATCCGCAGTCGCTGAAGGCGCGGCTGGGCACCGTGGTGCCGTCGCAGGTGACCACCACCAGCCTGCCCTGATGGTGCGCTGAAGGCGCGCTCGCGCGATGTCCGCCGCTGTGTCCGGCCTGAACCGAAAGCAGGTCGAACGCAGCGCGAACGCTGGGTCGCAATCCGCCGCGGCAGCCGTGCCGCGGCCACCGTGCCACGGAGGACATCATGCTGACGAGCAATGTACTGGTGATCGGCGGTTCCGGCTTTATCGGCAGTCATCTGGTCGCGCGCCTGTCGGGCGTGGCCAACCACAGCAACGCGCCGCTCGAGCACGCGACGGTGGTGATCCCGCCGATGGACCCCGAGCGGATCGTGGTGGCAACCCGCAACGAGGACAATGCGCGCGATCTGCTGGCCCTGCCGCGGGTAGAGATCGTGGTGCTCGATGTCACCGACGAGGCGGCGCTCGACAGCGCGATCGGTTCGCTGGGCATCGAGGGCATCGTCGTCAATCTGGTCGGCGTGCTGCACGGCGGGCGCGGCGATCCTTACGGGCCCGGATTTGCTGCGGCCCATGTCGAGCTGCCGCGCCGGCTGATCGACTCGATGCGGCGCACCGGCGTTCGCCGGCTGCTGCATATGAGCGCGCTCGGCGCCGACAGCGCTGGCCCGTCGATGTATCTGCGCAGCAAGGGCGACGGCGAGCGCGCGGTGCGCGAGAGCGGGCTCGACTGGACGGTCTTCCGCCCCTCGGTGGTGTTCGGCCCCGACGACCATTTCCTCAATCTGTTCGCCAGCATGCAGCGGCTCGCGCCGGTGGTGCCGCTGGCCTGCGCGCAGGCGCGCTTCCAGCCGGTCTACGTGCAGGACGTCGCGCAGGCGATGGTCAATGCGATGGCGACCCCGGCCACCATTGGCCGCTGCTACGAGCTGGGCGGCCCGCAGGTCTATACGCTGGAGGAACTGGTGCGCTTCGCTGGCGAGGCGTCGGGCCATCCGCGGCCGGTGCTGGCGCTGCCCGATGCGCTGGCGCGCCTGCAGGCGGCCGTGCTGGAACACATGCCGGGCGGCCCGGTGATGTCGCGCGACAACCTCGATTCGATGCGTCTGGACAATGTGCTGAGCGGCCCCATGGCGCCGGAGCTGGGCGTACATCCGACCAGCCTGGAGGCGGTGATGACCGAGGCGCTGTCGGGCGGCCGGGAGACCCGGCTGGAGGCGCTGCGCTCGAGCGTGCATCGGCGGTGAGGAACACGTTGGCGCGCCGCCTATGTGACCCGGATTGACACCGCTTGCGAGTCCAATTCGTTTGGTCCGGTCCGGAGCCGCTGGCTACAATGTTCGGCCTGAAGCGCAGAGTGGCGCGCCGAGCCGTCTCCCCGGCATGCCATCCACCGTGCGCGCCTCGCTCTCTCCCTCTCGAAGGACTCGCAAATGAAGCTCGTCATCGGCAACAAGAACTATTCCTCCTGGTCGTTGCGTCCCTGGCTGCTGATGTCGCATGCCGGCATTCCGTTCGAGGAAGTGCCGGTGCGCCTGTTTACGCCGGGCTTCGCCGAGGAGATCGGCCGCTATGCGCCGGCCAACAAGGTGCCGGCGCTGATCGACGGCGATATCGTGGTGTGGGACTCGCTGGCGGTGGTCGAATACCTGGCCGAGCGCTTCCCCGACAGGCAGCTGTGGCCGCAGGAGCCGGCCGCGCGCGCGTTCGCGCGTTCGATCTGCGCCGAGATGCATGCGGGCTTCGGCAATCTGCGCAGCCAGATGCCGATGAACCTGAGCGCGATGCTGCCCGGCATGGGCTGGAACGTCGCGGTGCAGCGCGATATCGACCGCATCGTGCAGCTGTGGCAGCAGGCGCGCGAGCGCTTCGGCCAGGCCGGCCCCTTCCTGTTCGGCGCGTTCTCGATTGCCGATGCCTACTATGCGCCGGTGGTGTGCCGCTTCGCGACCTACGGCGTCCATCTGCCGGAACCGGCCAAGGCCTACGCGGACCTGGTGCTGGAACTGCCGGCGCTGCAGCGCTGGATCGCCGCCGCCCGTGAGGAGCGCGATTTCCTCGCGCCGGACGAGCCGTATCGCGTCGCGCCGGATCGCGACGACGCGGTCGTGGTCCATCACTGAAGGACCGGACCGGGGAAGGAGCTTCATGCAGATCTACGCCGTCGGCGGCGCCATCCGCGACCAGCTGCTGGGCACGCCCAGCCAGGACCGCGACTACGTGGTCGTCGGCGCGACCCCGGCGCAGATGGAGGCGGCCGGCTTCAAGCCGGTCGGCAAGGACTTCCCGGTCTTCCTGCATCCGCGCACGCGCGAGGAATACGCGCTGGCGCGCACCGAACGCAAGACCGCCGCCGGCTACAAGGGCTTTGCCTTCTATTGCTCGCCCGACGTCACGCTGGAGGACGACCTGATCCGGCGCGACCTGACCATCAATGCGATGGCCCAGGAGGTCGACGAGCACGGCGAACTGGTCGGCCCGGTGATCGATCCGCACGGCGGCCAGCGCGATCTGGCTGCCCGGGTGTTCCGCCACGTGTCGCCCGCCTTTGCCGAGGACCCGGTGCGCATCCTGCGGCTGGCGCGCTTCGCGGCGCGCCTGCCCGAGTTCACCGTCGCGCCGGAGACGCTGGCGCTGATGCGGTCGATGGTGGACAGCGGCGAGGTCGATGCGCTGGTGGCCGAGCGGGTCTGGCAGGAACTGGCGCGCGGGCTGATGGAGGCGCGCCCGTCGCGGATGTTCGAGGTCCTGCGCGAGTGCGGCGCGCTGGCGCGGCTGATGCCGGAACTGGACCGGCTGTGGGGCGTGCCGCAGCGCGCCGAGTATCACCCCGAGGTCGATACCGGCGTCCACGTGATGATGGTCATCGATACCGCCGCCGCGATGCAGGCGCCGCTGACCGTGCGCTTCGCCGCGCTGGTCCATGACCTGGGCAAGGGCACCACGCCCGCCGACGTGCTGCCGCGCCATATCGGCCACGAGCAGCGCAGCGTGGCGCTGCTCGAAGCGGTCTGCAAGCGGCTGCGCGTGCCGACCGATTGCCGCGACCTCGCCGTGCTGGTCGCGCGCGAGCACGGCAATATCCATCGATCCGGCGAATTCGGCGCCGCGGCGGTGACG
>NZ_JCBAJO010000028.1:0-37212 GCF_059772245.1 Cupriavidus sp. R6-3 | reverse complement strand
ACGGCGCTGGGACGGCGCTGGGACGGCGTCTTGGGTGCCAGTTGGGACGGCGTTCAAGCGCCGTTCAGACATCGTTCAGAGGTCATGCAGGCGTCGTTCAGACGGCGACGGAGACGGCGCAGGGCACGAATCAGCCCCCCGGCCTGTTGCGAAACACCAGCGCCAGCCCGAGCAGGATCGTGACCATGCCGCCCAGCGCCAGCGGCGCCAGCCGGTTGCCCAGGATCAGATAGTCGAGCACCGCGGTGCCGGCCGGCACCAGGTAGAACAGGCTGGTCACATTGACCAGATTGCCGCCCTGGATCATCCGGTACAGCAGCAGCGTCGCGCCGATCGAGATCACCAGCGCCATCCAGCCGAGCGGCAGCAGCAGCGCGGGCGTCAGCGAGACGTGGATCGGCTCGAACGGCAGCAGCGCCAGGCACATCAGCAGCGCGATGCCGTATTGCAACGGCATCACGTCGATCGGCGCCTGCCGGATGCCTTTCTGCACGATGGTGCCGGCCGTCATCGTGGCCAGCGCGGTCAGCGCATAGAGCATGCCGGCCACGGGCGTGCCGGCGATGCCGATGCCCTGGTAGACCACCATCACCAGCCCCGCCAGCGCCAGCATCAGCCCGACCAGCCGCAGCGGCGAGAAGCGGCGCTCTGTCAGCAGCAGCGTCAGGATGGGTTGGGCGCCGAGCAGCGTGGCGAGCATGCCGGGCGTGACGTCGCGGTCCAGCGCGAGCAGATAGCAGATCGAATAGCAGCCGGTCAGCAGCAGCCCGACCATCGCGACCCGCGCGCGCTGCCCGGGCTCCGGCAGCCAGCGGCGCCGCCATGCGGCGATCGCCAGCAGCACGCCGAAGGCCAGCACGAAGCGCAGCGTCAGGAAGGCAAAGGCCGAGGCATAGGCCAGGCCCCATTTTGCGACGATCGCGCCGCTGCTCCACAGCAGCACGAACAGCGCGGTGGAGCCGTGGGCGGCCCAGGCATCCGGCAGCCTGACGCGCGAGCGCAGCGACGGTCGGGAGGAGGAGGATCGGGACGAGGTCAGCCGCGACGAGCTCGATCGGGACGAGCTCAGTCGGGACGAGAGCGCCGACGACAGCGCCGACAAGGACAGCAGGGACAAGGTCGATCGCGCCGCATGCGCGAATCTTTGGAAGTTCATCTGTTTCACCTGTCATTGGGTGTGACGGGCTTCGGTCGACCGTGGGCGAACGCCGGTGGCGAATGCGAGCCGGGCATCGTCGAGATGCGCGGCATCGAGCAGGCAGCAAAGGCGTTCGCGCGCGCCGGGCGCGCACGGTCAGACGGAAGACTGGGGGTCGGCTGAGATCAGCCGAGGACGGCCGCGGGCGGCGGTGCAACACCGGCCACGACAGCGCGCGGCGGTGCTACGCCAGCCACGACCGCAGCGGGCGGCGACCCGACAGCGGCCGGCGGCGACCAGACAGGAGAAACAGGGGGAGGTGCCGACGCGCGCGTGCCACCGGCCAGAAAGACCGGATCGGCAATCGAGGAAGCGCGGCGTACAGGCGTCATGGAACCCAAATGGAACCGAAGGGGGTGGAAAACCGTCACACGACCGTCATGGGACGGCCGGTGCGCCGGCGGCGGGTAGGATTGACTATCAATCGACTATCAATCGACGAACCGTCGATGAACATCGAATGCCGTCCGCGGCACGACTCGCGCTAGCGTACACGCTCTATGATGTGCTGACAACCCGCCCGCGCTTGCGCCCGGACCGGTGCGCCGGTCCGGTACAATGCGCGCCCCGCGGGCACATGCCTGCGCGCATGTCTGACATCTGGCATTGGAGGACCTCATGGAATCGCGAATCACCGAGCTGGAGGTCAAGCTGGCCTTCCAGGAAGACCTGCTGGAAACGCTGAACCTGACCGTCGCCAGGCAGCAGCGGCAGATCGAATTGCTGCAGGAGCAGATGCAGGCGCTCTACCAGCAGTTGCCCGCGGCCACCGGCACCGCCGCCGACGGATCGGTGCAGGAAATCCCGCCGCATTACTGAGCGCCCACGGCGCTGATTTGCCGATGGTGGAACGCCGGGACGCCGCCCGGGTCTGACCGAGGTGACCACTCCAGCATCGCGCATGTCTTCGATCTCTTCGCATGGCCGCCGCCGGGGCATCCGGCGACCCCTGGCGGCCACGGCCGCCGCCGCGGCACTGGGCCTTGGCGTCCTGTCCGGCGCGGCCCTTGCCGGCTACAACATCTGGACGGGCGAATACACCTTCACCAGGCAGGAGCTGCAGCGCGCCGTCGAAGGCCGCTTTCCGGCGACGCTGCGCTATGCCCAGGTGCTCGACGTCCGGCTGACCCGGCCGCGGCTGACGCTCGATGCGGTGGGCAACCGGATCACCACGCAGGTCGACGCGCAACTGACCAACAGCCTGCTGCCGGCGCCGCCGGTCAATGGCACGCTGGCCCTGAACAGCGGCTTGCGCTACGACCCCGTCAAGCGTGCCGTGCTGCTCGACAACCCGACCGTCGAGCAGGTCCAGGTCGACGGCGTGCCGGGCCAATACAGCGCGCAGCTCAATGCGGTGGGCAATCTGGTGGCGCAGGAACTGCTGAAGGACTATCCGCTGCACACCTTCAAGCCCGAGGAACTGCAGGTCAACGGCAAGCAGGTCGAGCCCGGCGCGATCACCGTGACGGAGGACGGCATCGCGGTGAAGATCGAGACGAAGTAGGGGGCGGAGATCGCGCGGGGCGAATGCCCGCATTGGGCGGCAAGGGCCCGAGGCCCCAAGGCCCAAGACCCAAGGCCAAAGGCCAAAGGCCCCAAAGAAAAACCGGCGCATGAAGCGCCGGTTTTCTCGTCGACGCCCGGCCTTGACCGGGGCGCCAGGGCAGGCAGCCTTACTGGATCTTGGCCTTGTCCCGCAGCGACTTCATCATCGACTGGAACTGCTCGCGCTGCCAGTTCTGGTCGCTCATCAGCATCTGCTGCAGCTGCGGCTTGGCTTCCTCGAAGGTCGGGATCTTGGTCTCGCGCTCGTCCTCGAGCAGGATCACGTGCCAGCCGAACTGCGTCTTGACCGGGGTCTCGGTCATCTGGCCCTTCTTCAAGCCGGCCATCGCGGCCGAGAACTCGGGCACATAGCTGTTGCTGCTGGCCCAGTCCAGATCGCCACCGTTGGCGGCCGAGCCGGGGTCCTTCGACGAGGCCTTGGCCACGTCGGCGAACTTGGCGCCGCCCTTGATCTTGGCGATGATGGCCTGCGCTTCCGACTCCTTCTCGACCAGGATATGGCGGGCGCGGTATTCCTTGCCGTTGCCGAACTGAGCCTTGATCTTGTCGTACTGCTTGCGCAGCTCGGCATCGCTGGTGCCGTGGGTGCGAACATAGTCCTCGAACACCGCGCCGGCCAGCACGTTCAGGCGGGCCTGTTCCAGCTGCTCCTGCACGTCCGGGTTTTGCGTCACGCCACGCTTGGTCGCTTCCTGCACCAGCAGTTCGCGATCGATCAGCATGTTGCGTGCGCGATCCCGCAGCTCCGGGGAATCCGGCTGGCCGGTGCCGGCGATCAGCTTGTCGAGCTTGGCCGACGGAATGCCCTTGCCATTGACGACGGCGGCATTCTGGGCGAGTGCGGGCAAGCTGCCAGCGGCAAGCACAGCCGCCAGGCTGAACGAGAGGACAGTGGTCTTCATGGAATCAGTGTTGGGAAGTCTGGGGAAGGCTGGACGATTATGCAGAGGCTTGTGCAGACACCGCGCGGATGATGGTCATTGCGCGGAATACTCTTGCTCGGTGAATGCGGACACTGCCAGGGCATGGATCCGCATGGGGAAGAGACTGCGCAGCGCATCATACACCATGCGATGCCGGGCAACCCGGCTCGCGCCGGCGAAGCGTTCGCTGACGATGGTGACATGATAGTGGCCGCCGCCCGAGGCGGCGCCCGGATGGCCGGCGTGCAGCGCGCTGTCGTCGCGCACAGTCAGTTGCGAGGGGGCGAGTTCGGCGCGCAGCAGGGCATCGATCTGCGCGGCGGTGTCGCCGGCGGCGCTGTGGGGGGTACCTTCGGCAGGCAACGAAGAAGAGACGTCGTTCATGGTTCGATGGCCCCGCTCAATCGCGGGCGCTTTCCTGCGCTTTTTCCGGCGCGTTTTCGTGCATATGGCGCGACAGCCAGAGGCTTTGCGCGACGATGAAGACCAGCATCAGGCCCATGCTGCCGAACAGCTTGAAATTGACCCAGATGTCGGTCGAGAACTGGTAGGCCACCCACAGGTTCAGCACGCCCATCACGGCGAAGAAGCCGGCCCAGGCGGTATTGAGGCGGCCCCAGACCGGATCGGGCAGCTTGACGGACTTTTCCATCATGGCGCGGATCAGGTTCTTGCGCCAGATCGCGGCGGACGCCAGCAGCGCGACCGCGAACAGCCAGTACAGCACGGTCGGCTTCCACTTGATGAAGGTCTCGTTGTGCAGCAGCAGCGTGGCGCCGCCGAACACCACGATGATCAGCAGGCTGATCCACTGCATCGGTTCGACCTTGCGGTGGCGCAGCCAGACCCAGCCGATCTGCACGATGGTCGCCGCGATGGCGACCGCCGTGGCGGCGAAGATGCCCGCCAGCTTGAAGGTGACGAAAAACAGGATGACCGGGAACAGGTCGAACAGAAATTTCATGCGGGTCCGTCAGGGGAAGGCGATGCCGGCGGGCGGCATCGCGGAATCGTTATCGTGGGGCCTGGCCGCAGGGTCGGCGCCGCGGGTCAGCCAGGGTTGCCGGATTTGCCGGCGTCGTCGGCGTCGCCCGGTTCGGGCTCGCGGTCGTCGAATTTTAGCGCAGCCGAATTGATGCAATAGCGCAGGCCGGTCGGCGCGGGGCCATCCTCGAAGACATGGCCCAGGTGGCTGCCGCATTCCTTGCAGCGCACCTCGATGCGGACCATGCCGTGGCTGCGGTCGACCTGCTCGTCGATCACCTCACCGTTGATGGGCCGGAAATAGCTGGGCCAGCCGCAGCCGGCGTCGAACTTGGTGGTGGACTCGAACAGCGGCGTGCCGCAGCCCACGCAGCGGTAGATGCCGGGCTCCCAGTGGTCCCAGTAGCGGCCGGTGAAGGCGCGTTCGGTGGCGGCCTCGCGCGTGACCCGGTATTCGATGTCGGACAGTTGCGCGCGCCATTCGGCTTCGGTCTTGTTGACGGGCATGATGCGGATCCTCGTTGGGGGACGATCGGACGGTCGGTGTTTGGGGGCGATTTCGGTCTATATCGGCCAATATCGGGCGATGCCAGAACGATCGGTGCGGTCAGGTCGATCAGGTCGATCAGGACGAACAGCTTACCTCGATACCGGACGCCCAGTCGGGCGGCAACGCGGCATACGACTCGGCCTCGGGTTGCTCGTCGAACGGCCGCGACAGTACCGCCAGCAGCCGCTGCACTTCGCTGAAGTCCTTCTCCTTGGCGCGCTGGATCGCCACCTCGGCCAGATGGTTGCGCAGCACGTACTTCGGATTGACGGCCAGCATCGACACCGCGCGGGCCGCGTCGTCCGAGTTCTCGGCGCGCAGGCGGGCACGGTAGCGCTCGGCCCAGGCGTCCCAGCCGGCGCGGTCCATGAACAGGTCGCGCACGGGCGCGTCGCGGCTGCCGTCCGCCGAGCAGATGCGGGCGAGGTTGCGCCAGAACAAGGTGTAGTCGACCCGCTGGGTATGCAGCAGGCGGAACAGGTCGGTCAGCAGCGCCTCGTCCGCGCTGTCGTCGATGCCGGTGCTGGCCAGGCCCAGCTTGGCGCGATAGAGCTGGAAGAAGCGCAGCGCATAGCGGTCGCGGAAGGGATCGAGCCCGGCATGCGCGGCCTCGATCGCGGCCTCCTTGGCGGCCTCGGTGGGCGCCTGCCCGTCCTCGCGCTCGAGCCACAGCGGCAGCAGCGCCTGCGCCAGGCAATGCAGGTTCCAGAAGCCGACCTGCGGCTGCTGGCTGTAGGCATAGCGGCCCTGGTTGTCCGAGTGGTTGCAGATATGGTTGGCGTCGAAGGCGTCGAGAAAGCCGAACGGGCCGTAGTCGATGGTCAGGCCGAGGATCGACATATTGTCGGTGTTCATCACGCCGTGACAGAAGCCCACGGCCTGCCACTGGGCCATCAGGTCGGCGGTGCGCAGCGACACCTCGCGCAGCAGCGCCTGGTAGGGGCTGACGGTCTCGCCGCCGACGCGGTCGCGGCATTCCGGCATGAAACGGTCGATGACGAAGTCGGCCAGCTGGCGCAGCGCGGCCACGTCGTCGTGCGCGGCGAAATGCTCGAAGTGGCCGAAGCGGATGAAGGTCGGCGCCAGGCGCGTCACCACCGCGGCGGTCTCGATGGTCTCGCGGCGCACCGGCGCGTCGGAGCCGACGATGCACAGTGCGCGCGTGGTCGGAATGCCCAGCGCGGCCATCGCCTCGGAGCACAGGTATTCGCGGATCGCCGAGCGCAGCACCGCGCGGCCATCGCCCATGCGCGAATACGGCGTCTTGCCCGAGCCCTTCAGCTGGATCTCCCACGGACCGTTCGCGGTCTGCGCCTCGGCCAGCCGGATCGCGCGCCCGTCGCCGAGCTGGCCCGCCCAGACGCCGAACTGATGGCCCGAGTAGACCGTCGCCAGCGGATCGGCCCAGCCGGGCACGCGGTTGCCGATGAAGATCTCGGCGAAGTCCTGCAGCGGTGGCGCCTGGTCGGGACTGGTCGCGTCGCCCGCTTGCCAGCCGAGCAGTTCCGCCGCGGCCGGGGCCACGGCGACCAGGTAGGGCGAGGGCAGCGGGGTCGGCTGCAGGCGCGTGAAGAAACGCTCGCCGAGCGCGGCAAAACCGGGCGCCACGGAGAAGGGCGGTTCGCTCGGGGCGGGATTCGCGCTCGTCCCGGCCGAAGCGTCGAGTCCGGTGAAAACGAGGGAATCGTCGGACGCCGGAGTGGACCCCGACGGAGGCAAAGCGGAAGACGGACGAGAGGACATGAGATCAGGGCCTTGGCATCACGCGCCGGGCGGGCAGGGGCTGGGACCGGCGCGGTGCAACAGCCTGCAATCGGTGGCCTGCCTGGAAGTGCGCTTGCAGGCTAGGGAAAACGACATGTTGAGGTGCAACATGGCTGGCAGTATTGTACTTGCACGCCGCATTTTCCCTGGTCTGACCGCGGCGCCGCGGCCGGTGTTCCCGCTTGTACCCGCTTATTCCCGCTGGTTCCCATCGCGGCGCGGCCATCACCGGCAGTCTTCCCGTCATGTCGCCCGCTGGCTCGCCCGCAGTGCACCGGGGTAGTGCATGAACGGGCAGCGCGAGCGTGATTGTCGACGCCTTCCGCTGGAAGGTTTTGGTCGGCCTAAAAAAAGAACGATTGTTCGCTTCTCGGCCTCGCCGCGGCGGACATGGCAACCGATACAGGAGACCATTCCCATGGCATTGATGGGACAAATGATGGGCGCGCCGCTGCTCATTTCCTCCATCATCACCCACGCCGCCCGCCATTACGGCAGCACCGAAATCGTTTCGCGGCGCACCGAAGGGGATCTCCACCGCTATACCTACCGCGATTGCGAGCTGCGCGCCCGCAAGCTGGCGCAAGCGCTGGGCAAGCTGGGCGTGCAGCCCGGCGAGCGGGTCGGCACGCTGGCGTGGAACGGCTACCGCCATCTCGAGATCTATTACGCCGTGTCGGGGATGGGCTCGGTCTGCCACACGATCAACCCGCGGCTGTTCCCCGAGCAGCTGGCCTATATCGTCAATCACGCCGAGGACCGCTACGTCTTCTTCGACCTGACCTTCCTGCCGCTGGTCGAAGGCCTCGCGCCGCATTGCCCGCAGGTCAAGGGCTGGGTGCTGATGAGCGACCGGGCGCATCTGCCGGCCGAATCGAAGCTGCCGCTGCTGTGCTACGAGGATCTGCTCGAGAGCCAGGACGGCGACTACAGCTGGCCGAGCTTCGACGAGAACACCGCGTCCAGCCTTTGCTACACATCCGGCACCACCGGCAATCCGAAGGGCGCGCTCTATTCGCATCGCTCCACGGTGCTGCATTCGTATGCGTCGGCGCTGCCGGACGCGCTCGGCTGCTCGGCCAAGGACGTGATCCTGCCGGTCGTGCCGATGTTCCACGTCAATGCCTGGGGCCTGCCGTACTCGGTGCCGCTGGTCGGCGCCAAGCTGGTGTTCCCCGGCGCCAAGCTCGACGGCGCCTCGCTGTACGAGCTGTTCGAGCAGGAGCAGGTCACCTTCTCGGCCGGCGTGCCGACGGTCTGGCTCGGCCTGCTGCAGCACGTGCAGGCCAACAAGCTGCGCTTCTCCAGCTTCAAGCGCACGGTGATCGGCGGCTCGGCCGCGCCGCCGGCGATGATCAAGGCGCTGAACGCGCTCGACGTCGAGGTGATCCATGCCTGGGGCATGACCGAGATGTCGCCGCTGGGCACCACGTGCAAGCTGCTGAACAAGCATCTGGCGCTGCCGCCCGAGCAGCAGCAGGCCATCCTGGAGAAGCAGGGACGCGTCATCTACGGCGTCGACATGAAGATCGTCGACGGCGAGGGCCGCGAGCTGCCGTGGGACGGCAAGGCCTTCGGCGACCTGATGGTGCGCGGTCCGTGGATCATCGACCGCTATTACCGCAGCGACAGCTCGCCGCTGGTCGACGGCTGGTTCCCGACCGGCGACGTCGCCACCATCGATGCCGACGGCTACATGCAGATCACCGATCGCAGCAAGGACGTGATCAAGTCCGGCGGCGAATGGATTTCGTCGATCGACGTGGAGAACGTGGCCGCGGCGCATCCGGCGGTGCATATGGCCGCCTGCATCTCGGTCCACCATCCCAAGTGGGACGAGCGGCCGCTGCTGGTGGTGATGAAGAAGCCCGGCACCGAGCTGACGCGCGAGGAGCTGCTGGCCTTCTTCGAGGGCAAGGTCGCCAAATGGTGGATCCCGGACGATGTGGCCTTCGTCGACGAGATCCCGCTGACGGCCACCGGCAAGATGCAGAAGCTCAAGCTGCGCGAGCAGTTCAAGGACTATCGGCTGCCGACGGCCTGAGGCAGGGCCGTCGCAGAGCACGTGCAGCAGCGGCGGCGCCCTCGGTGGCGCCACCGTAGAAGCAAACGGGCCCATGGGAAAAGCCGCGCGACAAGCGGCAGCCCCGGTCGCCCGCTCATCACGATAGCCAACGAGAGAAAGAGAGAAGGAGACAAACCATGATCAGATTGCGTCCGCTCGTCGCCGGTGTGGCATTGCTCGCTGCGCTGGGCCCGGGGGCCGCCGCGGCGGATACGGTGAAGATCGCGTTCATCGATCCGCTGTCGGGCCTGATGGCGCCGGTCGGCCAGAACCAGCTCAAGAGCTGGCAGTACGTCGCCGAGCTGGCCAATCAGAAGAACTGGGCCGGCGGGCACAAGTTCGAGGTCGTGGGATTCGACAACAAGCTGTCGCCGCAGGAGAGCCTGACGATCCTGAAGCAGGCGGTCGACCAGGGGATCCGCTACGTGGTGCAGGGCAACGGCTCGTCGGTCGGCCTGGCGCTGCAGGACGCGGTGGCCAAGCATAACGAGCGCAATCCCGGCAAGGAAATCATCTACCTGAACTATGCGGCAGTCGATCCGGACATGACCAACTCGAAATGCAACTACTGGCATTTCCGTCTGGACGCCAACTCCGACATGAAGATGGAGGCGCTGACCACCTACCTGGCGCAGGACCAGAACGTCAAGAAGGTCTACCTGATCAACCAGAACTACTCGTTCGGCCACCAGGTCGCGCGCGCCGCCAAGGAATACCTGAAGCGCAAGCGTCCCGACATCCAGGTCGTCGGCGAGGACCTGCACCCGCTGGCGCAGGTCAAGGACTTCTCGCCCTACGTGGCGAAGATCAAGGCGGCCGGCGCCGATACCGTGATCACCGGCAACTGGGGCAGCGACCTCGCGCTGCTGATCAAGGCCGCCAAGGACGCCGGGCTGAACGCCAACTTCTACACCTACTACGCGGCCACCACCGGCGTGCCGACCGCGATGGGCGCGGCCGGGGCCGAGCGCGTGCGCTATGTCGGCTACTACAACCCGAACAACAAGGGCTTCCGCGGCTCGGAGGTCATCGAAGGCTACGAGAAGAAGTACAACGACGACTTCTACGTGATGGCCTCGTACACCGGCATCGCGATGCTCAGCAAGGCGTTCCAGACCGCCAAGTCGACCGACCCGGTCAAGGTCGCCAAGGCGCTCGAGGGCATCAAGGTCGAGAGCATGAACGGCACCGTCGAGATGCGCGCGACCGACCACCAGGCCCAGCAGCCGCTGACCATCGCCACCTGGACCAAGGTCGACGGCAAGGAAGTCAAGTACGACCAGGAAAACACCGGCTACGGCTGGAAGACCAACGCGGTGCTGGACGCGCATGTCGCCGCCCAACCCACCTCCTGCCAGATGAAGCGTCCAGGCTGATTTCCGGACGCGCCACGCGCGGCGCGCCCGTGGAGTCGATGCCCGCCAGTGCCGGTGGTATGCTGCCGGCCCCTGGGGGCACAGATACGGCCGCCGCGCCCGCCCTCGCTTCGCCTTCGCCGGCCAGCGGCGCATGCCGCCAGCCCGGCGCCAGATGGAAGGACTGGCTGTGGAATTCTTCATCATCTCGCTGTTGAACGGCATCAGCTACGGGCTGCTGCTGTTCATGCTGTCGTCGGGCCTGACGCTGATCTTCAGCATGATGGGCGTGCTGAACTTCGCGCATGCGAGCTTCTACATGCTCGGCGCCTATTTCGCCTATTCGATCTCGACCACGATCGGCTTCTGGCCGGCGCTGATCGTCGCGCCGCTGCTGGTGGCGGTGGCGGGCGCCCTGGTCGAGCGCTTCGGCCTGCGGGCGGTGCACAAGTACGGCCACGTCGCCGAGCTGCTGTTCACCTTCGGCCTGGCCTACCTGATCGAGGAGGGCGTCAAGCTGGTGTGGGGTTTGGCGGCGGTGCCATACCGGATCCCGGCCGAGCTCGACGGCCCGCTGTTCACGGTCTTCACCTCGGCCTTCCCCAAGTACCGCGCCTTTATGATGCTGGTGTCGCTGGCGATGCTGGTGGCGATCTACCTGGTGCTGACGCGCACGCGCATCGGGCTGGTGATCCAGGCCGCGCTGACGCATCCCGAGATGGTCGAGGCGCTGGGCCACAACGTGCCGCGCGTCTTCATGCTGGTGTTCGGCGGCGGCGCGGCGCTGGCAGGCCTCGCTGGCGTGATCGGCGGCAATGCCTTCGTCACCGAGCCGTCGATGGCGGCGGCGGTCGGCTCGATCGTGTTCGTGGTGGCGGTGGTCGGCGGCATGGGCTCGCTGGTCGGGGCGTTCATCGCGTCGATCCTGATCGGGCTGCTGCAGACCTTCGCGGTCACCATCGACGCGTCGCTGGCCGGCATGTTCAATTCGCTGGGGCTGAACGTGACCAACGAAACGCCGTTCTATTCGCTGTGGCGGCTGACGGTGGCGCAGGTCGCGCCGGTGCTGCCGTATCTGCTGCTGGTCGTGATGCTGATCTTCCGCCCGCGCGGCCTGATGGGAACCCGGGAGAGCTGAGGCGATGGAATCGACGATGCAACGCACGCAAGACACCGCGCTGAGCGGCGGCACGATGCGCTACCGGCCGCTGAATCTGGGCCGCTGGGTGCTGTGGGGCACCACGGCGCTGCTGATGCTGGTGCTGCCGCTGATCTTCACCGGCGGGTTTGCCATCACGCTGATGTCGCAGATGGGCATCATGATCGTGTTCGCGCTGTCGTACAACATGCTGCTCGGCCAGACCGGCATGCTGTCGTTCGGGCACGCGGTCTACTCGGGGCTGGGCGCGTTCATCGCGGTCCATGTGCTGAACATGGCCGGCGCCGGCACGGTGTGGATGCCGGTGTCGCTGCTGCCGCTGGTCGGTGGCCTGGCGGGCGCCTTCTTCGGCGTCATCTTCGGCTACGTGACGACCAAGAAGTCCGGCACGACCTTCGCGATGATCACGCTGGGCATCGGCGAGATGGTGTTCGCCAGCTCGCTGATGTTCCCGGAGTTCTTCGGCGGCGAGGGCGGCATCTCGACCAACCGCGTGGTCGGCGAGCCGTTCCTGGGCATCACCTTCGGGCCGGGCCGGCAGGTCTATTACCTGATCGCGATCTGGTGCCTGCTGTCGATGGCGGCGATGTACGCATGGACGCAGACGCCTCTGGGCCGCATCGCCAACGCGGTGCGCGACAACCCCGAGCGCGCCGAATTCATCGGCTACAACACGCAGCGCGTGCGCTACCTGGTGCTGATCCTGTCGGCGTTCTTCGCCGGCATCTCGGGCGCGCTGGCGGCCATCAACTTCGAGATCGTGTCGGCGGAGAACGTCAGCGCGGTGCGCTCCGGCGGCGTGCTGCTGGCCGCCTTCATCGGCGGCGCCGGCTTCTTCTTCGGGCCCATCATCGGCGCGGTAGTGTTCGTGCTGTTCGCGGTCGCGCTGTCGGACCTGACCAAGGCCTGGCTGCTCTACCTGGGCCTGTTCTTCGTGCTGATGGTGATGTTCGTGCCGGGCGGGCTCGCCAGCCTGCTGATGATGCAGCTGCCGCTGGTGGCGCGCGGCAAGTTCCGCCAGATGCTGCCGTCCTACGGGCTGTGCGCACTGGCCGGGGTGGTGCTGCTGGCGGCGATCATCCTGACGGTCGAGCTGGTCTACAAGGTGCAGGTCGACAGCGCCAACGGCACCGCGATGTCGCTGTTCGGCATTGCGTTCGACGCCGGCACGCTGGTGCCGTGGGGCGTGGCGGCCGCGCTGTGGCTGGTGGGGCTGGCCGCATGGCGCTTCACGGTGGGGCAGGCGCGCCTGCGTTGGGACAAGGTGCAGGCGGAAATCGCGGGAGGAGCGGCATGAGGCGGGATACCACGGCGGCGCTGGAACTGACCGATGTGCGCAAGCGCTTCGGCCAGACCGAGATCATCCGCGGCGTGACGCTGAACATCGCGCGCGGCGAGCGCCATGCGCTGATCGGCCCCAACGGCGCGGGCAAGTCCACCACCTTCAATCTGATCTCCGGCCGCTTCGCGCCGACCTCGGGCTCGGTGCGGCTCAATGGCGAGGAGATCGGCGGCCTGCAGCCCTTCGTGATCAATCGCAAGGGGCTGTCGCGCAGCTTCCAGATCACCAACATCTTCCATCGGCTGACGGTGTTCGAGAACCTGCGCTGCGCGGTGCTGTGGGCGCTGGGCTACAAGTACTCGTTCTGGCACCGGCTGTCCGAGCTGCGCGACGCACGCGAACGGGCCGAGGAGGTGCTGGAGCTGATCGGCCTGCAGCACCGGCGCCATACGCAGTCGGGCCTGCTGACCTACGCGGAGCAGCGCGCGCTGGAGATCGGCATCACCATCGCAGGCGGCGCCGACGTGATCCTGCTGGACGAGCCGACCGCCGGCATGAGCCGCTCGGAGTCGGACCATGCGGTCGAGCTGATCCGCAAAGTGACCGTGGGCAAGACGCTGGTGATGGTCGAGCACGACATGAGCGTGGTGTTCGGACTGGCGGACCGCATCTCCGTGCTGGTCTACGGCGAGGTGATCGCCACCGGCACGCCCGAGGCCATCCGCAACGATCGCCGCGTCAAGGAGGCCTACCTGGGCACAACGCTGGACGAGGGCGAAGGCGGGGGCGAAGGCGCGGGCGCGGTGGGCGCAAGTGCAAGCGAGGGGGCGCACTGATGGGCAAGCGCATGCTGGAAGTGCAGGGGCTGCACGCCTACTACGGCAAGAGCCATATCCTGCATGGCGTCGATCTGCATATCGACGAGGGCGAGATCGTCGCGCTGCTGGGGCGCAACGGGGTCGGGCGCTCGACCATGGCCAAGGCCATCCTCGGCATGGTCAAGTCCGAGGGCTCGGTGCGCTTTCGCGGCGACGAGATCCTCGGGCGGCGCACCTTCGAGATCGCGCATCTGGGGGTGGGCTACGTGCCCGAGAACCGCGACATCTTCCCCACGCTGACGGTGCGCCAGAACCTGCTGCTGGGCGAGAAGCCGAATCCGCGCCAGAGCCGGCCGCGCTGGAGCACCGACGACATGTTCGCGCTGTTCCCGCGCCTGAAGGAGCGCGAGAACACGCCGGCCGGCGTGCTGTCCGGCGGCGAGCAGCAGATGCTGACGCTGTGCCGCACGCTGATGGGCGACCCCGACCTGGTGCTGATCGACGAGCCCACCGAAGGGCTGGCGCCGATGATCGTCGGCCAGGTCGCCGACTACCTGAAGGTGCTGAAGGAGCGCGGCGTCTCGGTGCTGCTGATCGAGCAGAAACTGGCGATCGCGCTCGACATCTCGCAGCGCGTCTACGTGATGGGCCACGGCCATATCGTCTTCGAGGGAACGCCAGCCGAACTCAAGGGCAATGCGCAGGTGCGCAAGGAGTGGTTGGAGGTTTGAGGGCCCCGGAACAGGCTGTTGAAGAGGCCGCTAGAGAGGCTGTGAAGCGGCTGTTATTCGACCGCTTCCGTTTCGACCATGCATGCCATGAAGGCGCGCCATGCAGCCCCCGCATGGCGCGCTTTTTTTGTGCCTGCAGCGGCGAATTTCTCCTCCAAAATAGAAATTGAACGACCGTTCTATTTTGTGTATGCTTGTTTCGCTGCGCCTCCCGGGCCGGCCGCTCGCGCGTACCATTCCAGGGGTGCCCATGGCGCAGCCGAAGTAAAAACAATATTCGAGAATTCGAATCCCGAGACAACCAAGACACCAAAGGAACCAGCATGACAGCGCAGTATCAGGTTCAGGACGGCATCGCCGTCATCACGCTCGACAATCCCCCTGTCAACGGCCTGGGTCACAGCACCCGGCTTGGCATCGTCGAAGGCATGACCCGTGCGCTGGACGATGCCGCGGTCAAGGCGGTCGTCATCACCGGCGCCGGCAAGGCGTTCTCGGGTGGCGCCGATATCCGCGAGTTCAACACGCCGAAGGCGACGCAGGAGCCGACGCTGCATTCGGTGATCAAGGTGATCGAGAATTCGACCAAGCCTGTCGTCGCCGCGGTGCATTCGGTGGCGATGGGCGGCGGTCTGGAACTGGCGCTGGGCTGCAACTACCGCGTCGCCGCCAAGGGTGCGCAGATCGCGCTGCCCGAAGTCAAGCTGGGCATCCTGCCGGGCGCCGGCGGCACGCAGCGCCTGCCGCGCGTGATCGGCCTGGAGGCCGCGCTCAACATGATCGTGACCGGCAATCCGGTACCGTCGGAGAAGTTCGCCGGCACCAAGCTGTTCGACGAGATCGTGGAAGGCGACGTGCTGCCCGCCGCGATCGCCTTTGCGCGCAAGGCGGCGTCCGCGCCCGGCCCGCACCCGAAGGTGCGCGACCTGAAGGTGCGCCATGAAAACGCCGAGGGCTTCCTCGCCTTCGCCAGGAACACCGTTGCCGCCGTGGCGAAGAACTTCCCGGCGCCGGGCAAGTGCGTCGAGGCCGTGGCCGCTTCGCTCAAGCCCTTCGACGAGGGCCTGCGCCTGGAGCGCGAAGGCTTCATGTTCCTGGTCAATACGCCGGAATCGCGCGCGCTGCGCCATGCCTTCTTCGGCGAGCGCGCCGCCAGCAAGATTCCCGACGTGCCGTCGGACACGCCGACCCGCAAGATCGAGAAGGTCGCCGTGATCGGTGCCGGCACCATGGGCGGCGGCATCTCGATGAACTTCCTGAACGCGGGCATCCCGGTCACGGTGCTGGAAACCAAGCAGGAAGCGCTGGACCGCGGCGTGGCGACGATCCGCCGCAACTACGAGAACAGCGCCAAGAAGGGCAAGCTGACGCAGGAGAAGGTCGAGCAGCGCATGGGCCTGCTGTCGACCACGCTGTCCTATGACGACATCAAGGACGCCGACCTGATCATCGAGGCGGTGTTCGAGGAAATGGGCGTCAAGGAAACCGTGTTCAAGAAGCTGGACGAAGTCGCCAAGCCCGGCGCGATCCTGGCCTCGAACACCTCGACGCTCGACGTCAACAAGATCGCCTCGTTCACCAAGCGTCCGCAGGACGTGGTCGGCATGCACTTCTTCAGCCCGGCCAACGTGATGAAGCTGCTGGAAGTGGTGCGCGGCGACAAGACCGGCAAGGACGTGCTGGCCACGGTCATGCAGGTCGCCAAGAAGATCAAGAAGACCGCGGTGGTGTCGGGCGTCTGCGACGGCTTCATCGGCAACCGCATGATCGAGCAGTACAGCCGCCAGGCCGGCTATCTGCTGGACGAGGGCGCGCTGCCCGAGCAGGTCGACAAGGCGATCGAGAAGTTCGGCTTCGCGATGGGCCCGTTCCGCATGGGCGACCTGGCCGGCAACGACATCGGCTGGGCCATCCGCAAGCGCCGCGCGGTGGAAAAGCCGGACATCCAGTATTCGAAGACCGCCGATCTGCTGTGCGAGATGGGCCGTTTCGGCCAGAAGACCGGCGCGGGCTGGTACGACTACAAGCCGGGCGACCGCAAGCCGTATCCGAACCAGCAGGTCAACGAGATGATCGTCCAGCATTCCAAGGATCTCGGCATCACGCGCCGCAAGATCTCGGACGAGGAGATCGTCGAGCGCCTGGTGTACGCGCTGGTCAATGAAGGCGCGAAGATTCTCGAGGAAGGCATTGCCTCGAAGGCCTCGGACATCGACATGGTCTACCTGACCGGCTACGGCTTCCCGCTGCATCGCGGCGGCCCGATGCTGTACGCGGACCAGGTCGGCCTGTACAACGTGCTGCTGTCGATGCAGCGCTATGCCAAGGGCTACCACGGCGAAGCGTGGGAGCCGGCGCCGCTGCTCAAGAAGCTGGCGGCCGAGGGCAAGGGCTTCAACGGCTGAGCGGCGACGGCGGCCACGGCGACAACGGCGACGACAACGGCGACGCGATGGACACGACCTTGCGCAGACGCTTCGGCAACAGCGATTGCCTGCTGGTGATCGATGTGCAGAACGACTTCATGCCCGGCGGCGCGCTCGCCGTGCCCGAAGGCGACCAGGTCGTGCCGGTGATCAACCGGCTGGCCGAGGCGTTCACGCATGTGGTGCTGACGCAGGACTGGCATCCGGCCGACCACGTGTCGTTCGCGGTCAACCATGTCGGCGCGGCGCCGTTCCAGACCACCACGCTGCCGTATGGCGAGCAGGTGCTGTGGCCCGCGCACTGCGTGCAGGGGCAAGCGGGCGCCGAGTTGCATCCGCAACTGGCGGTGCCGCACGCGCGGCTGGTGATCCGCAAGGGCCATCAGCGCGAGGTCGACAGCTATTCCGCCTTTGTCGAGGCGGATCGCACGACCCCGACCGGGCTGGCCGGCTATCTGCGCGAGCATGGCGTGCGCCGGGTCGTTTGCGTTGGACTCGCGACCGACTACTGCGTGGCCTGGAGCGCGCTGGACGCGCGCGCGGCGGGCTTCGACGCGGTGGTGGTCGAGGACGCCTGCCGCGCGATCGACCTGAACGGATCGCTGGACGCCGCCTGGGCGAGCCTCGCCAAGGCGGGCGTCGGCAGGATGCGCGCCGCCGAGCTGCTGAGCTGACATGGCTCGCGCGAGGGCGCGGGCACCGAGACATCGAGACACACCAGACACCGAGAATACTGAGGAGCAACAAATGAACGAGGCAGTGATCGTATCGACCGCACGGACCGGTCTGGCCAAGAGCTGGAAGGGCGGCTTCAACATGACGCACGGCGCCACCCTCGGCGGCCATGTGGTCCAGCACGCGATCGCGCGCGCCAACATCGAGCCGGGCGAGGTCGAGGACGTGCTGATGGGCTGCGCCAACCCCGAAGGCGCGACCGGCGCCAATATCGCGCGCCAGATCGCGCTGCGCGCCGGCTGCCCGGTGACGGTGCCGGGCGCCACGGTGAACCGCTTCTGCTCGTCGGGCCTGCAGACCATCGCGATGGCCGCGCAGCGCGTGATCGCCGACGAGGGCGACATCTTCGTGGCCGGCGGGGTGGAGAGCATCTCCTGCGTGCAGCAGGAAATGAATCGCCACATGATCCAGGAAGGCTGGCTGGTCAAGAACAAGCCGGAGATCTACTGGAGCATGCTGCAGACCGCGGAGAACGTCGCCAAGCGCTACAACATCCCGCGCGAGCGCCAGGACGAGTACGGCGTGCAGAGCCAGCTGCGCGCGGCGGCGGCGCAGGAGGCCGGCAAGTTCAACGACGAGATCGTGCCGCTGACGGTGCTGGCCGGCGTCGCCGACAAGGCCACCGGGCAGCTGGTGACGCGCGAGGTCACGGTCTCGGCCGACGAAGGCATCCGCCCGGACACCACCTACGAAGGCGTGTCGAAGATCCGCACCGCGATGCCCGGCGGCGTGATCGCCGCCGGCAATGCGTCGCAGTTCTCCGACGGCGCCTCGGCCGCGGTGGTGATGAACGCGAAGCTGGCGGAGCAGCGCGGCCTGAAGCCGCTCGGCGCCTTCCGCGGCTTCGCGGTGGCCGGCTGCGAGCCCGATGAAATGGGCATCGGCCCGGTGTTCGCGGTGCCCAAGCTGCTGAAGAAGGCCGGCCTGAAGGTCGAGGACATCGGCCTGTGGGAGCTGAACGAGGCGTTTGCCGTGCAGGTGCTGTACTGCGCCGACAAGTTGGGCATCCCGATGGACCGCCTGAACGTCAACGGCGGCGCGATCGCGGTGGGCCACCCGTACGGCGTCTCGGGCGCGCGCCTGGTCGGCCATGCGCTGATCGAAGGCAAGCGCCGCGGCGTCAAGTACGTGGTCGTCACCATGTGCATCGGTGGCGGCCAGGGCGCGGCCGGGTTGTTCGAGGTGCTGTAAGCCGAGGCCGCCGGTGTCCGCACCGTCCGCCACACCGTCCGCCGGCTCGGCCGGGCCCACAGGGCCTGCAGGGTTCACCGGTCCGGCGGGCTCCGCCAACGAGCCCGGCGAGCGCGGCAAGCCGCGCGACCTGGGCGCGTCGGGCGACCTGCTGGCCCACGGCCGCGCGATCCTCGCCGAGCAGCCGTTCTCGGTGCTGCTCGGCGCGGAGCTGACCGCGCTGACGCCGCAGCGGGCCGAGCTGCAACTGCCGCTGCGCCAGCCTTTGCGGCAGCAGCATGGCTTTGCCCACGGCGGCGTGGTCAGCTATCTGGCCGACAACGCGCTGACCTATGCCGGCGGCGCCGCGATGGCGGCGCCGGTGGTGACCTCGGAATACAAGATCAATTACGTACGCCCCGCGCTGGGCGAGCGCTTGATCGCGCGTGCCGAGTGCGTCAGCCGCGGGCGGCAGCAGGCCGTGGTCCGTTGCGATGTCTTTGCCGTCCAGGACGGCGAGGAAAAGCTGTGCGCGGTCGCGCAGGGCACCATCGCGCGGATGGGCGAGGCGGGCTGAGCGGTCCTTCCGGCGGCGATGCGGACGGCGACGTCCGCATTCTCCCCATCATTCCCATCCCAAGGAGCGGCCATCGCCATGTCGTTGATCCTTTCCCGCCGCGACCTCGATTTTCTGCTCTACGAGTGGCTCGATGTCGAAACGCTGACGCGCATCCCGCGCTATGCCGACCACTCGCGCGAGACCTTCGACGCCGCGCTCGATACCTGCGAGAAGATTGCCACCGATCTGTTCGCGCCGCACAACAAGAAGAACGACCAGCAGGAACCGCATTTCGACGGCGAGACCGTCACCATCATCCCCGAAGTCAGGACCGCGCTGAAGGCGTTCTGCGAGGCCGGCCTGATGGCGGCCGGGCAGGACTACGAGCTGGGCGGCATGCAGCTGCCGGTGGTGGTCGAGAAGGCAGGCTTCGCGTATTTCAAGGGCGCCAACGTCGGCACCAGCTCCTATCCCTTCCTGACCATCGGCAACGCCAACCTGCTGCTGACGCACGGCACGCCGGCGCAGATCGACACCTTCGTCAAGCCGGAGCTGGAAGGGCGCTTCTTCGGCACCATGTGCCTGTCCGAGCCGCAGGCCGGCTCGTCGCTGTCGGACATCACCACGCGCGCCGAGTACGAGGGCGAATCGCCGCTGGGCGCGCAATACCGCCTGCGCGGCAACAAGATGTGGATCTCGGCGGGCGAGCACGAGCTGTCCGACAACATCGTGCATCTGGTGCTGGCCAAGATCCCCGGCCCGGACGGCAAGCTGATTCCCGGCGTCAAGGGCATCTCGCTGTTCATCGTGCCGAAGTTCCTGGTCAATGCCGACGGCTCGCTGGGCGAGCGCAACGATGTCGTGCTGGCCGGCCTGAACCACAAGATGGGCTATCGCGGCACCACCAACTGCCTGCTGAATTTCGGCGAGGGCACGCGCTACCGGCCCGGCGGCAAGGCGGGGGCGATCGGCTATCTGGTCGGGCAGCCGCACCAGGGCCTGGCCTGCATGTTCCACATGATGAACGAGGCCCGCATCGGCGTGGGCCTGGGCGCGGTGATGCTCGGCTATACCGGCTATCTGCACGCGCTGGACTACGCGCGCAACCGGCCGCAGGGCCGGCCGGTCGGCCCCGGCGGCAAGGACCCGTCGAGCCCGCAGGTCAAGCTGGTCGAGCATGCCGACGTGCGCCGCATGCTGCTGGCGCAGAAGAGCTACGTCGAGGGCGGGCTCGCGCTGAACCTGTACTGCGCGCGGCTGGTCGACGAAGAGCGCGCCGCGGCCACCGCAGGGGATACGGCCGAGCATCAGCGCCTCGCCTTGCTGCTCGACATCCTGACCCCGATCGCCAAGAGCTGGCCGTCGCAATGGTGCCTGGAGGCCAACAGCCTGGCGATCCAGGTGCATGGCGGCTACGGCTATACGCGCGAGTACAACGTCGAGCAGTTCTATCGCGACAACCGCCTGAATCCGATCCACGAAGGCACGCACGGCATCCAGGGGCTGGACCTGCTCGGGCGCAAGGTCGTGATGAAGGAGGGCGCCGCCTTCAAGGCGCTGGGGCAGGTGGTGCAGGCCACCATCGAGCGCGCGATCGCGAGCGGCGACGAGGCCCTGGGCACGCATGCGCGGGCGCTGGCGGCGCGCGTCGCGCGGCTGGCCGACGTCACGGCCCAGCTGTGGGCGGCCGGCGATCCGGCGGTGACGCTGGCCAATGCCTCGGTCTATCTGGAGGCGTTCGGCCACGTGGTGGTTGCCTGGATCTGGCTGGAGCAGGCGATGCTGGCACAACGCGCGCTGGCGGCGCTGCCGTCGGGCCATGCGGACGCGGACTTCTATCGCGGCAAGCTCGCGGCGGCGGACTACTTCTTCCGCTGGGAACTGCCGAAGGTCGGCCCGCAGCTCGATCTGCTGGCGTCGCTGGACCGCACCACGCTCGACATGCAGGACGCCTGGTTCTAGGACCGGCGCATTCACCAGCATCCACGAGACATCGGACACGCAGGACAAGGAGGGGACACCATGAAGACGATCGCACAGCTGTTCGATCTGAAGGGGCGCACCGCGCTGATCACCGGCGGCTCGCGCGGGCTCGGGCTGCAGATCGCCGAGGCGCTGGGCGAGCAGGGCGCGCGGCTGGTGCTGTCGGCGCGCAAGGCCGACGAGCTTAAAGCCGCGCAGGAACATCTGAAGGCGCGCGGCATCGAGGCCGACTGGATCGTCGCGGACGGCTCGCGCGACGACGAGATCGCGCGCCTGGCCGACGAGTCGCTGGCGCGCCTGCGCCACGTCGACATCCTGGTCAACAACGCCGGCGCGACCTGGGGCGCGCCCGCCGAGGACCACCCCGTCGAGGCCTGGGACAAGGTGATGAACCTGAACGTGCGCGGGCTGTTCCTGCTGACGCAGCGCATCGGCAAGCAGTCGATGATTCCGCGCCGCTATGGCCGCATCATCAACGTGGCTTCGATCGCTGGCCTGGCCGGCAATCCGCCGGGCACGATGGAGACGATTGCCTACAACACGTCCAAGGGCGCGGTGGTCAATTTCACGCGCACGCTGGCGGCCGAATGGGGCGAGCACAACATCACCGTCAACGCGCTGGCGCCGGGCTTCTTCCCGTCGAAGATGACGCAGGGCTCGCTGGCGCGCCTGGGCGTCGACAAGATGTGCGAGGGCGTGCCGCTGCATCGGCTGGGCGACGACGAGGACCTGAAGGGCGCCGCGCTGCTGTTCGCGACCGAGGCGGGCAAGCACATCACCGGCCAGATCCTGGCGGTCGATGGGGGCGTCAGCGCGATTTGAACCAAAGGACCACCACACCATGACCGAGCCCCGCAAAGGCTTCCCGATTCCGATTCCCTTCGTCGACGACCTCGGCCTGCGCTGCACGCACATGGGCGGCGGCGTCAGCGAGCTCGAGCTGGAGATCGAGCCGCGCCATCACAACGGCTGGGAGATGGCGCACGGCGGCGTGCTGATGACGCTGCTGGACGTCGCGATGGCGGTGGCCTGCCGCTCGGCCGATACCGAGGACGGCCGCGGCGTGGTCACCATCGAGATGAAGACCAGCTTCATGGCGCCGGGGCGCGGCACGCTGATCGCGCGCGGCGACTGCGTGCATCGCACCACCTCGATGGCGTTCTGCGAGGCGGAGATCGTCGACGCCGACGGCAAGCTGGTGGCGCGCAGCTCGGGCACCTTCAAGTACGTGCGACGCTCGCCGCCGCAGCGCGCCGAGACCGCGCCGGATGCGGGCGCCGACGGCTGACCGCAGACCGCAGATCGCTGCGCGGCCCGCGCAGCGCGGCACCCACCGAATCCAAAGAGAAAAAAACAAATGGAGACACCATGCAGGCCAATCGACGCGGGCGTACGCGCCTTCGCCAGATCGTTCGTCGAATCGCTCGGCGCATCGTTTGTCGTAGTGTCCGCCGTTTCGTCCCCTCGCCGCTGCCCATCGCGGCCGTGCTGCTGACTGCCATGGCGATCCCCACGCAAGCACAGACGCCGCCGGCTCGCACCTATGCCGACGCGGCGGCCACCGATCCTGTCACGCTCGGATGGATGCAGGGTTTTCCGCCGGCGCCGGACAAGGTCATCAGCTTCAGCGGCAAGAGCAACGGCTTCCCGCGCCACCGCTGGACCTTCTCGCACGTGCGCGAGCTGGTGCCGACCGTCTCGGTGTGGCGCGGCCCGGGCCCCGTGTCCGCGCTGCCGCGCGCCGAGCGCGACATCGGCGGCGTGCCCTTCGTCGATGCCGACGGCACGCGCCGCACCTTCGCCGACATGCTGGCGCTGACCTATACCGACGGCATCCTGGTGATGCACAAGGGCAAGGTCGTCTACGAGAAATACTTCGGCGCGCTGCAGCCGCAGCTGCCGCACGCGGCGTTCTCGATCACCAAGAGCTTCGTCGGCACGCTGGCCGCGATGCTGGCCAACGAGGGCAAGCTCGATCCGGCCGCGCCGGTCACGCGCTACGTGCCGGAGCTCGCGGACACCGCCTATGGCGACGCCACCGTGCGCCAGGTGATGGACATGACGATCGGCGTCAAATTCTCCGAGGACTACGCCGATCCGAAGGCCGAGGTCAACGACTATGCCCGCGCCGGCGGCATGATTCCGCGCGCGCCAGACTATGCCGGTCCGCGCTCCTTCTACGAATTCCTGACCACGCTGCGCAAGGAGGGCGAGCACGACCAGGCCTTCGCCTACAAGACCGTCAACGCCGAGGTGCTGGCGTGGATCGTGCAGCGCGCCTCGGGCGTGCCGTTGCCGAAGCTGATGTCCGACAAGCTGTGGCAGCCGCTCGGCGCCGAGGAGGACGCCTACTTCACCGTCGACAGCATCGGCACGCCGGGCGGCGGCGGCGCGATCAGCACCACGCTGCGCGACCTGGCCCGCTTCGGCGAGGCGATGCGCAACGACGGCCGCTTCAACGGCCGCCAGGTGATCCCCGCGGCGGTGGTTGCCGAGGTGCGCGGCGGCGGCGACCGCGCGAAGTTCGCCAAATCGGTCTATGCTCATCTGCCTGGCTGGAGCTACCGCGACATGTGGTGGGTCTCGCACGACGACCACGGCGCCTTCGAGGCCCGCGGCATCTTCGGCCAGCGCATCCATATCGATCCGAAGGCCGAGATGACCATCGTGCGCTACGCCTCGCATCCGATCGCCGGCAATGCCGCCAACGACCCGATCACGCTGCGCGCCTATCGCGCGCTGGCGCTTGCGCTGATGCAGCGCTGATGCAGCGCGGATCCCGAAGCCAACACCCAGCCCAACAACGTCCAACGACCACCTGACAAAGGAACGTCCCATGTCCGATACCTACAAGCGCATCGTCCTCGCCTCCCGTCCCAGCGGCGCCGTCTCGCCGGACAACTTCCGCCTCGAGCAGGTGCCGGTGCCGGAGCTGGCCGACGGCCAGGTGCTGGTCCGCAACCACTATCTGTCGCTCGACCCGTACATGCGCGGCCGCATGAACGAAGGCAAGTCCTACGCGACGCCGCAGCCGCTGAACGAGGTGATGATCGGCGGCACCGTCGGCGAGGTGGTGGCCTCGCGCAATCCGAAGTACGCGGTCGGCGACAAGGTGCTGGGCATGTTCGGCTGGCAGGAGATGGGCGTCAGCGACGGCAGCGGCATGCAGAAGGTCGACACCAGCCGGATCCCGCTGTCGGCCTACCTGGGCGCGGTCGGCATGCCCGGCGTCACCGCCTGGTACGGCCTGAACCGCATCATCGCGCCGAAGGCCGGCGAGACCGTGGTGGTCAGCGCGGCCTCGGGCGCCGTCGGCAGCGTGGTCGGGCAGCTGGCGAAGATGGCGGGCTGCCGCGCGGTCGGCATCGCCGGCGGCAAGGAGAAGTGCGACTACGTGGTCAACGAGCTGGGCTTCGATGCCTGCGTCGACTACAAGGCGGCATCCGATCCCAAGGCGCTGTACACGATGCTGAAGGAAGCCACGCCGCAGGGCGTCGACGGCTACTTCGAGAACGTCGGCGGCGAGATCCTCGACGCCGTGCTGTCGCGCATGAATCCGTTCGGCCGCATCGCGGTCTGCGGCATGATCGCCGGCTATGACGGCGAGCCGCTGCCCCTGAAGAATCCGCAGCTGATCCTGGTGTCGCGCCTGAAGATCGAGGGCTTCATCGTCTCCGAGCACATGGAGGTGTGGCCGCAGGCGCTGTCCGAGCTCGGCGGCGCGGTGGCGCAGGGCAAGCTCAAGTTCCGCGAGAGCGTGGCGCAGGGGCTGGAGAGCGCGCCCGAGGCCTTCATGGGCCTGCTCAAGGGCAAGAACTTCGGCAAGCAGCTGGTCAAGCTGATCTGACCGGCCGGCCCCGGTTATCGGCTGCCCGATATCCGCTATCCGCTATCCGCTATCCGCTATCCGCAGGAGACCGCGATGAACGCTCCCATCCCGGCACCGCAACGTGCCAGCCGTGCCGACGAGATCGGCGCCGATCTGCCGGAAGAAATCAAGGCGAAGTACCGCGTGCTGCCGCGCCCGCCGCGCTTCGAGACCCATGCCGAGGAGCGCCTGCATCGCAAGCAGCGGCTCGCGGCGGCCTTCCGGCTGTTCTCGAAGTTCGGTTTCGACGAGGGCGTGGCCGGCCATATCACCGCGCGCGACCCCGAGTTCACCGATACGTTCTGGGTCAATCCGTTCGGCGTGCATTTCAGCCAGGTCAAGGTATCGAACCTCATCCGCTGCGATCACCACGGCAACGTGGTGGAGGGCGATCATCCGGTCAACGCCGCCGCCTTCGCGATCCATTCGCGCGTGCACCAGACGCGCGAGGACGCGGTCGCCGCCGCGCATTCGCACAGCACCTATGGGCGCGCCTGGTCGACCCTGGGCCGGCCGCTCGATCCGCTGACGCAGGACGTCTGCGCCTTCTACCAGGACCATGCCGTCTATGACGACTTCGGCGGCGTGGTGGTGGAGCTTGACGAAGGCCAGCGCATCGCCAATGCGCTGGGGCCCAACAAGGCCGTGATCCTGCAGAACCACGGGCTGCTGACGGTGGGCCGCACGGTCGACGAGGCGGCCTGGTGGTTCATCACGATGGAGCGCTCGTGCCAGGTGCAGCTGCTGGCCGAGGCCGCCGCCGCGCGCATCGGCGGCGCGCCGAAGACGATCTCGGACGCCGCCGCGCGCACCGGCGGCGCGCCGAAGACGATCTCGGACGCCGCCGCGCGCCAGGCCTATTCGATCGTCGGCACCGCGCAGGCCGGCTGGTTCCAGTTCCAGCCGCTGTACGCGCGCATCGTCAAGGAGCAGCCCGACCTGCTCGATTGAGGCAGGAAGGGCCGGGGAGACCGGCGCGCAGAAGCCCGCCAGCAGAGCGGGCCAGCGGGAAACCGCACCGAAACGGGAGCGCGCCGGCATCGAGAAGGAGACCACGATGAAGCAGTTCCAGGAAAGAGTGGCCGTGATCACCGGCGGCGCGTCGGGATTCGGCAAGGAGTTCGCGCGCCTCGGCGCGGCGCTGGGCATGCGGCTGGTGCTGGCCGACGTCCAGCAGGACGCGCTCGACGCCACCGTGGCGGAGCTGCGCACGCAGGGCGCCCGCGTGATCGGCCTGCGCGTCGACGTATCGAAGGCCGAGCAGGTGCAGGCGCTGGCCGATGCCGCGATCGAGGCCTTCGGCGAGGTCAACCTGCTGTTCAACAACGCCGGCGTCGGTGCCGGCGGCCTGGTCTGGGAGAACTCGCAGAAGGACTGGGACTGGGTGCTGGGCGTGAACCTGCACGGCGTGATCCACGGCGTGCGTATCTTCACGCCGTTGATGCTCGAGGCCGCCGCGCGCGATGCCTCGTACGAGGGCCATATCGTCAATACCGCGTCGATGGCCGGCCTGCTGAATCCGCCGGCGATGGGCATCTACAACGTCTCCAAGCATGCGGTGGTGTCGCTGTCCGAGTCGCTGTACCAGGACCTGGCGCTGGTGACCGAACAGGTGCATTGCTCGCTGCTGTGCCCGTATTTCGTGCCGACCGGCATCCACCAGTCGCACCGCAATCGCCCGGCCGACCTCAGCAACGAGGCCCCGCCCACGCGTTCGCAGCTGGTCGCGCAGGCGCTGTCGGACAAGGCGGTCACCTCGGGCAAGGTCAGCGCGGAGGACGTGGCGCGGATGACCTTCGATGCGATCCGCGAGCAGCGCTTCTACATCTATTCGCATCCGCACGCGCTGGCGCCGGTGCAGCAGCGCTTCGAGGACATCGTCGGCCAGCGCAATCCCGGCGATCCGTTCGCCGGCAAGCCGCAGGTACGGGACGAGCTGGTGGCCGCGCTGCGCGGCTGAGGCGGGCGATTCGCGCGCAGGCACGGAGCGTGCATCGGCACGGCCGGCGCCGCGCCCGCATGGGGCGGGCGGGACGACAACGGCAAATCACAGAGAGGAGACCATGAGCACATCGGCCGTGATCCATCATCTGCAGTACGCCTCGCTGCCGAACGGCACGCGGCTGCACTATGCCAGCGCGGGGCAGCGCGGCAAGCCGCTGATGCTGTTCGTCCATGGCTTCCCCGAGTTCTGGTATGCGTGGGAGGCGCAGCTCGCCGAATTCGGCCAGACCCATTTCGCGGTCGCGCCGGATCTGCGCGGCTTCAATCTGTCGAGCAAGCCCGCCGCGGTCGAGGCCTACAAGCCGCGCCATCTGGTCGAGGACCTGGTGCAGTTCATCGCCGCGCTGGGCTACGACCGCTGCGTGGTGGTGGCGCACGACTGGGGCGGGGCGGTGTGCTGGAATCTGGCGATCCAGTATCCGGCGCTGGTGCAGCAGCTGGTCATCGTCAACGCGCCGCATCCGTATCTGTTCGCCCGCGCGCTGGCGGAGGACCCGCAACAGCAGGCGGCGTCGGCCTATATGAACTGGCTGCGCAAGCCGGGCTGCGAAGAGGTGCTGGCGGCCGACCACTACGCCAAACTCGCGGCGCTGCTGTCCGGGGGCGACGCGCCGCCCGAGTGGTTCACCGGCGAAACCCGCGACAAGTATCTCGCCGCGTGGTCGCAACCGGGCGAGGGCGGTTCGCATCCGCTGACCGGCAGCGTCAACTACTATCGCGCCTCGCCGCTGCATCCGCCGGCGCCGGGCGAGCCGCCGCCCGATCTGTCGCGGCTCGATCCCGAGGCCTTCGTCGTGCGCCTGCCGACGCTGGTGATCTGGGGCGAGAACGATCGGGCGTTGCCGAAGTCGCTGGTGGATGGGCTCGATCGCTTCGTGCCGCAGCTGCGGCTGGAGCGGATTCCGGAGGGCACGCACTGGGTCGTGCATGAGCAGCCGGAGCGGATCAATCGCTTGATCCGCAGCGCGTTGGGGTAATGGGGGGCGGAGGGGATAGCAAGCGCTGTTGCCCTTTCCCCCAAGCCCCTCTCCCGCTTGCGGGAGAGGGGGCGGGGGAGCGGGCAAGCGCGCGCCTTTTCGCCCGTCGAATCAAAGCCCCCCGAACGCTCCCAGCCGCTCCCGATACAGCCGGTAGTTCTCGTCGTCGAAGCAGACGAAGGTCACCTGTTCGATGGTGTCGGCCTCGGCCAGCGCCTGGCGCACCGCGGCGATCGCGATATCGGCCGCGCGTTCGCGCGGAAAGCCGTAGACGCCGGTGCTGATGTTCGGGAAGGCCAGCGTGCGCAGCCGATGCTCTGCGGCGAGCCTGATGCTGTTGCGATAGGCGCTGGCCAGCAGCGCGTCCTCGTTCTCGCCGCCGCCGCGCCAGACCGGGCCGACCGCGTGGATCACGTAGGGTGCCGGCAGCAGGCCGCCGGTCGTGATCACCGCCTCGCCGGTCGGGCAGCCGCCCTGGCGCTCGCGGATCTCGCGGCAGGCCGCCATGATGGCCGGACCGCCCGCCCCGTGGATCGCGCCATCGACGCCGCCCCCGCCCAGCAGGCCGCTGTTGGCCGCGTTGACGATGGCATCGACCTCCATCCGCGTGATATCGCCGTGCACCACCTGCAAGTGTTCGCCAGCCATGCCTGCCTCCTTGCGTCCGATGCGCGTGGCATCGGTTGAGCCTTACACCGACTGCGTCTTACATCAACTGCGCCCTGCACCGATCGAGCCTTACATCGATTCCGCCAGCATACGCCGATAGTCCTCGGCGCCGGCTTCCTTCGGATTGGTCTTGTGGCAATGGTCGGCCAGCGCGCCGGCCACGACCTTGTCGAACATCGCCTCGGTGACGCCCATCGCGGCCAGCCCCGTCGGCAGGCCCAGACGCGCGGTCATGTCGTACACCGCCTGCGCGACATCGGCGTCGGCCGGCAGATGCATGGCGCGGCGCAGGCGGCCATAGCGGTCCTCGCGCACGATGCTCGGCGCGTCGGCGTTGAAGCGCAGCACCGCGGGCATCACCACCGCGTTCAGCGTGCCGTGGTGCAGGCCGGTGCGGCCGTCGATCTTCAGGCCGCCGAGCGGGTGCGACAGCGAGTGGACGCAGCCGAGGCCCTTCTGGAAGGCCATCGCGCCCTGCATCGACGCGCTCATCATGTTCAGACGCGCCTCGCGGTCGCTGCCGTCGCGCGTGGCGCGTTCGATATGGGCCCAGGCGCGCTCCAGCCCGTCGAGCGCGATGCCGTCGGCCGGCGGGTTGAAGGCGGGGGCGAGGAAGGTCTCGATGCAATGCGCGATCGCGTCCATGCCGGTCGCCGCCGTCAGGCCCGGCGGCAGGCCCAGGGTCAGTTCCGGATCGCAGATCGCCGACTTGGGCAGCAGATGCCAGGAATGGAAGCCGAGCTTGCGGCCGTCGTCGAGGATGATGATGGCGCCGCGGGCGACCTCGCTGCCGGTGCCCGAGGTCGTCGGCACTGCGATCAGCGGCGCGGCGCGCTCGGTGATCCTGCCGCTGCCGCCCTCGATGGTGGCGTAGGTGGTCAGCTCGCCCTCGTGCGTGGCCAGGATCGCGATGCCCTTGGCCAGATCGATCGAGGAACCGCCGCCGACCGCGATCAGGCCGTCGCATCCCTCGCTGCGGTATTGCGCCGCGGCCTGGCGCACCATCGCCTCGGTCGGATTGGAGGGGGTGTCGTCGAACACGGCAACCGGCAGACCCTCCAGCGCGTCGATGGCGCGCTGCGCGATGCCGGCGGCGACCACGCCCTTGTCGGTCACCAGCAGCGGCCGGCGGATGCCGATGCGCTCGCACTCCGATTTCAGCAGCTTGACCGCGCCGAAATCGAGATGGATATGGGTCAGGTAATAGATAAAGGCCATCGTGCTTGTCTCCGTGATTGTTATGTCGGCGAGGGCGGGCGGGTGGCGGCATCGTGCTGCGCTGCCATGCCCGCGGTGCGTTGCAAATCCAGGCCCGGAAGATTGTCGCAGCGTTTTCCGTCGGGCGGGGAGGGGGCAAACGCGGTGTCGCATTGCCACATTTTTCCATGCCGGTATGCCCACAAAGCGGTGGCATCATACTAAAATCGAACGCTCGTTCACAATTCGAACTTCACCGCAGGAACTGGACCGGGCGTTCCGGCCGTTCGCCACCGCAAAGCCACACCGCACGATCGCCTCGCCTTCATGTCAGCTGTCCCGTCCGGGTTCCCCGCGTCTTCCGCCTCCTCTGTTCCGCCAGGCATGCCGGCGCAGCCGCTCGATCCGCAGATCGCGCAGCTGCTGGACATGGTGGCGCGCGCCAAGCGGCCGCCGCTGCATCATCTGGACCCGGCCGATGCCAAGATCGCCTACGAGAAAAGCGCGCTGATCCTGGACGTGGCCCCCACACCGGTGCACAGCGTCGAGGACATGGCGGTGCCGGCGCGCGACGGCCATGCGATTCCGGTGCGGCTCTATGCGCCGCGCGAGGCGAGCTGGGCCGAGCCGTTGCCGCTGCTGCTGTACTTCCACGGCGGCGGCTTCACGGTCGGCAGCATCGCCACGCACGAGCCACTGTGCCGGCTGCTGTGCGCGCGCGCCGATGCGATGGTGCTGTCGGTCGACTACCGGCTCGGGCCGCAATGGAAATTTCCAACGGCGGTCGACGATGCCTTCGACGTGCTGCACTGGGTCTTCGAGCAGGCGCCGCGGCTGGGCGCCGATGCGAGCCGCATCGCGCTCGGCGGCGACAGCGCCGGCGGCACGCTGGCGGCGGCCTGCGCAGTCGAGGCGCGCAACCGTGGCCTGGCGCCGGTGCTGCAGATGCTGCTGTATCCGGGCACCAGTGCGCGCCAGGACACGCCGTCGCAGCGGGTGCTGGCCGACGGCTACCTGCTGACCGCGTCGATGATCCAGTGGTTCTTCGCGCAGTATCTGGACCGCGAGCAGAGCCGCGACGACTGGCGCTTCGCGCCGCTCGATGGCGGCGGCAGCGGTGCGGACGTGGCCGGATGCTGTCCGGCCTGGATCGCGGTGGCCGGCTACGACCCGCTGCACGACGAAGGCGTCGCGTATGCGCGGAAGCTGCGGGCGGCCGGCGTGCCGGCAGAAGTGGCGGACTACCCCGGCATGATCCATGATTTCTTCAAGCTGGGACGCTTCGTCCCGGCAGTGGCGCGCGCGCACGACGATGCCGTGCGTGCGTTGCGAACGGCCTTCGGCACCGCGCCGCCCGTCTAGGGCCGCGCTCGATGCCAAGCCAAGGCGGTCGCAGAAACCCCGGTTTTTCAGGCAGTTATCGAGTACCCGAGCAGTACCTTGTAGCAACAGGAGACGACTACAGATGCAACGCCGCCACTTCCTCGCCCGTGCGGGCGCCATCGCCGCCGCCGCGGTCACCGGCCTGGCCGCCACCCCCGCGGCCCACGCCCAGGCGGACAATTTCCCGCAGAAGCCGATCCGCCTCATCATCGGCTATACCGCGGGCGGTTCCACCGATATCCCGTTCCGCGTGCTCGCGGAGAATGCCTCGAAGATCCTGGGCCAGCCGGTGATCGTCGAGAACAAGCCCGGTGCCGGCGGCGTGCTGCCGGCGCAGATGATGCAGGCCACGCCGCCCGACGGCTACACGCTGGCGCAGATCCCGCTGCCGGTGTTCCGCCTGCCGTACACCACCAAGATCAACTGGGACCCGGTCAAGGACCTGACCTATGTGATCAACCTGGCCGGCTATGCCTTCGGCCTGGTCGTGCCGGCCGATTCGCCGATCAAGACCATGCAGGAGTACATCGCCTACGCCAAGGCCAATCCGGGCAAGCTGACCTACGGCACGCCCGGCTCGATGACGACGCTGCATCTGACGATGGAAGAGCTGGCGATGAAGCAGAACGTCCAGTTCTCGCACATCCCGTTCAAGGGCAATTCCGAGTCGATGCAGGCGCTGCTGGGTGGCCACGTGATGTCGGTGGCCGACACGCCGGCGTGGGCGCCGTACGTCGAACAGGGCCGCCTGCGCCTGCTGTCGGTGTGGGGCGACAAGCGCTCGCCGCGCTTCCCCAACGTGCCGACGCTGAAGGAGCTCGGCCTGGGCATCGTGCAGACCTCGCCGTTCGGCCTGGCCGCGCCCAAGGGCACCGATCCGAAGATCGTCAAGAAGCTGCATGACGCCTTCAAGCAGGCGATGGAAATGCCGAACTACCGCGAGTCGCTGGCCAAGTTCGACATGGAGCCGTTCTACATGAACAGCGAGCAGTACGCGAAGTTCGCCGCCGATACGGTCAAGAAGGAAAAGGCCATCATCGAGAAGCTGGGCCTGGCACGGCCGCAGTAACGGGCTGCGGCTAGGGGCCTGCAAGGGCCCGAAGTAAATGCCGATGCAAAAGCCGATGCAAAGGCCGATGCAAGGGCCGGCGCAAGACGCTGCCGCAAGAGCCCGCCGCTGCCGTCCTTGCCGTCGTCCCCGCCGCAGCGGGGACGACGGCCTCCTTCACGACTCACTCCGAGGAATCCGCATGGCCAAGGAAGAGTTTCGCCACAGCATGCCGTTGCGCGTGCGCTGGGCCGAGGTCGATCCGCAGTCGATCGTCTTCAACGCGCATTACCTGACCTATTGCGACATCTGCGTGACCGAGTACTGGCGCGCGGTCGGCATCCGCTATCCCGAGGACGTGCTGCACGCGCATGGCGTCGACATGTACGTCGTCAAATCGACGCTCGAATACCACGGCTCGGCCCGCTTCGACGACATGCTCGACATTCGCGGCCGCATCGCGCGCATCGGCCGCTCCAGCATGCTGTTCCGCGTCGAGATGTACCGCGGCGACGAGCACCTGATCACCGGCGAGATCGTCTACGTCTGCGCCGATCCGGCGACGCAGCGTTCGGCGCCGGTGCCGGCCGCGGTGCGCGAGGCGATCGTGACCTACGAGACGGTGGCGCCGGAGCAGTAAGCCTGCCTTCGGGGGTGGTCGACAGGCGGTCGCGCGCCTGCCGCGCGCGACCGCCATCTCGCCATCTCGCCATCTCGCCATCTCGCCATCTCGCCATCTCGCCATCCCGCCGGCGCCCACCAGGTCCGCTGAAAGATCGGCCCGACGCGAGTATCATGCCGATCCTCGCAACCGTCGCGTCATCCCTCCCATCATGACTCTCACCGTTCGCCTGCTGCCCTGGTCCGAAGCGCGCGAGACCGCGCGCGCGATCCGCTATGCCGTGTTCGTCGAAGAGCAGGGCGTGCCGGTCGAACTCGAATGGGACGAGTGGGACGAGCCCAGCTGGCATGCGATCGCCTATGACGCGCAGGGCGTCCCGGTGGCGACCGGCCGGCTGCTGCCGGACGGCCATATCGGCCGCATGGCGGTGCTGGCCAGCGCGCGCGGCACCGGCATCGGCGCGCGGGTGCTCGATGCGCTGATGGCCAAGGCCGAGGAACTCGGCTATCCCGAACTGGTGCTCAACGCGCAGTCGCATGCGGCGCCGTTCTACGCCCGCGTCGGCTTCCAGCAGGTCGGCGAGCCGTTCGAGGAAGCGGGCATTCCCCATATCGAGATGCGCAAGCGGCTGGGGGGCGGGGCGCAAGGCTAGTCCCGGGCGGGCTCGGGACTTCGGACGGCCGGCGCGTCAGCCATCGGCCGACGGCCGCCGCGGCGGCGGTATGAGACCATGCAGGGTCCGTCGGCGCACTCTTGGGCATGCCTTGAGATTGCCTTGAGATTGCCTTGAGATTGCCTTGAGATTGCTTTGCACTTGGCGCGGCTGTCCTCGTTTGGCGCCGTGCCGAGCCACATCGAGCCGGAAGCCGCACCAAGCGGCAAGCCGCACCAAGCCGCACCAAGCCGCAAAGAGCCGTACCAACCGTCTCGCATGAACGACCTTTCGACCGATCTGCCGCGGCAGTCCGCCGCCCCCGTATCGCCATCTCTCGCACCCGCCGATCCGCCCCCGCCGCCGCGCACCGCGCCGGCCACCTGGGCCACGATGGCGCTGTTCTTCGTCAATGGCGCGACCTTCGCCACCTGGGGCGTTCATATCCCGACCATCAAGACGCGCTTCGGCCTGTCCGACGCCGTGCTGTCGATGGCCATGCTGGCGGTGGCCTTCGGCGCCATCATCGCGATGGGGCCGGTGGGACGGTGGATCTCCAGGGTCGGCAGCACGCGCGCCTGCATGTCGGGCGGCGTCGCCTATGGCCTGGCCACCATCGCGATCCTGGCGATGCCGCATTTCTACGCGCTGGTGCCCGCGCTGATCGCCTTCGGCATGGCCAGCGCCGTGTTCGACGTCGCGATGAACGCGCAGGCCGCGACGGTCGAATCGCAGCGCCACAAACCCATCATGTCCGCGCTGCACGGCATGTTCAGCCTCGGCGGCATGGTAGGCGCGGCAGTGGGCGGGCTGTTGCTGTCGCTGCAGGTCGCGCCGCTGGCGCACGCGATCGGCATGGCGCTGCTGACCGCCGGCGTCGGGCTGGCCTCCAAACGCTGGCTGCTGCCGGACCACCCGACCGCGCCGCACGCCGACAAGGGCCACGACCATGCCGGCCGCGCGCTGTGGCTGCTGGGCCTGATGGCGTTTCTCGGGCTGGTGGGCGAGGGCGCGATGTACGACTGGACCAGCGTCTATATGCGTGAGATCGCGCAGGCGCCGATCGGCTGGATCAGCTTCGGCTATGCCGCGTTCTCGGGTGGCATGGCGGTTGGCCGCTTCACCGGCGATCTGGCGCGGGCGCGCTGGACCGATGGCGGCACGCTGACGGCGAGCGCCTGGCTGGCCTTCGTCGGCATCAGCCTGGCGCTGCTGTGGCCCGCGCCGTGGGCGAGCCTGCTGGGCTTTGCGATGATGGGCCTGGGCGCGGCCAATATGGTGCCGATCTTCTTCGTGGCGGCGTCGAAGCTGCCGGGGGTCCCGCCGGCCGAGGGGATTTCGCGGGTGGCGCGCTTCGGCTATATCGGGCTGATGCTGGGGCCGGTGATGATCGGCGGCGTCGCGCATGCCAGCGACCTGCGCTATGGACTCGGCCTGGTGGCGCTGACGATGGGATGGATCGCGCTGGCAGGCGCGCGGACGGTGCGGCGCTATCTGTCGAGTTGAGTGCCAAGGCTGCCGGCCGCACGCATGCGGGGCCCGGCGTTCTTGTCGATCTACCGGTCTACGCGCGTCAACGCCACCGGGTTCCCGCCCTGCGCGGGAAGGACGCAAGGCGTCAGCGTGGCGCCGGAATCGTGCCGGCGCGGCTGGCGACGTTCATCTGGCCCCGGTACGACACCTCGCCGGTCGGCCCCGCCGCATCGAAGCTGCGCTCGCTCAGGTCGAAGCGGCCATCATGGCGCACCCGCAGCACGGTGCTGGCGCGCGTGCCGTACGAGGGCGAGCGGATAAAGGCCGACGACAGCAGCTTTTCCCATTCGGGCGCGACGCCCGTCTGCGGCAATTCGAAATCGCAGGCCTGGCGGGTATCGGCCAAGAGAGCCAGATAGGGCTCGACGCTGGCATTGGGCGCGCCGGTATCGGCGGCCAGCGTCTCGGCCAGCGCGCCGACGCGGCTGCGCACCTTCGGCCAGGGCGTGTCGAGCAGCGCGTTGGACAGGCCGTACAGGCCGGGCTTGAGCCGCTGCGGCGCACCGTCGGGCGAGCGGTTGCTGTACCACCACAGCGCATCCAGATCGCCCGCCAGCAGATTGAAGCCGTTGTAGGCGCCAGGCCCGCGGATGCCGGCACCACGGGCGAGATCGCCGACATATTGCTCCGGCGACGACTCGCCGCGCAGGAAGCCCGCCACCAGTTCGCCGCGCGAGCGCGCATCGGTGCGCTTCTCGGAGGGCGCGCGGTAATTGGTCAGCGCGGCAAAGCGCCCGCCGGCGGTCACGCCCATCCAGGTGCCGGGCTCGCCGATCACGTCCGCCTGGTCCCGGCCGGCCAGCACCTCGGGCGCATCGTCCCACCAGTGCGCCGGCGCCGCCGGGCGGACATAGAATTCATCGCGATTGGCCGCGACCACCAACGCATAGTCGGGGTGGGCCTGCCAAGCGACGAGGATCAAACACATAAGCCATTCCTTGTTGCGGGCCGCTGCATCGGTGCAGTGCATCGATGCAGGCGGCGCCGCGCTACAACAGGTCCAGGTCGACGAACTTTTCGACCTGGCGCTCGCCTTCGAGCCAGTGCTGCAAACCGCTTTGCCGCCACAGTCCGTCGAGCGTCGCATCGAAGGCCGGCGGCACGTCGGCGTAGGCCTCCATCCAGGTCTGCAGGCCGGCGCGGGTTTCGGGCCTGCGCATCAGCGTACCACCGATCCCGGTGGCTTCGGCCACCGTGGCCATCCAGCGGTGCCAGTGCGGCAGCGCCTCGGCGGCCTCGTGCTCGCGCACGCGGAAGTAGACGAACAGGTGGTCGCTCATCGCGGCGTCTCCTTGCGGACCCGATGGACGTGATGGACCTGATGCACCTGATGGACCTGATGCACCTGATGGACCTGATGCACCTGATGCACCTGATGCACCTGATGCACCTGATGGGCCTGATGGAGCTGATTGACCATTGATGGACCTGTTGGACGCTGCGGCCTGCCCGGCCTCACGCGGCGTCAGGCGGCCGGATCGGTGGCCAGCAGCGGCACCGGGTAGGGCAGCTCGCCCACGGTGACCGCCAGCCCCTCGGCGTGGCCCAAATGCAGGCTGGCGCCGGCCGCATCGATCTTCAGTTCGGCCAGCGCGTCCCAGCCGGCGCCATCGGGCTTGGGCGCGGCGTTGACGATCATGCCGCTCGGCTGGCCGGGATCGTCGGCGCGATAGATTTCGGCGCCTGCGTCCGGGGTCTCGCCTTCGCCGCTGACCAGCCACATGCGGCGCTTGAGTGTGCCGCGATACTGGCTGCGCGCGACGACTTCCTGGCCCGGATAGCAGCCCTTGCGGAAATTGACGCCGCCGATCAGCTCGAAATTGATCATCTGCGGCACGAACTGTTCCTGCGTCGCGACCACGATGCGCGGGATGCCGGCGCGGATCTCCAGCCAGTCCCACAGCTCGGCATCGGCCGGCAGCAGCGTGGTGCCAAGCGTTTGCTGCACGGCATCGGCCTGCGCGGCCGGCGCCACGACCTGCCAGCGCGGC
>NZ_JCBAJO010000279.1:0-5222 GCF_059772245.1 Cupriavidus sp. R6-3 | reverse complement strand
CCGGCTCGCCGACGGTGCCGGCGGTGGTCCGGCAGCGCGCCACGCTGTTCGGCACCGTCGGCTCGGTCGGCTTCGTCGATGCGCAGTCCCATGCGGACAGCTATGCCAGCAATGTGCGCGATGTCCTGAAGGACACGCCGGGCGTCTACGTACAGGAGCGCTATGGCCAGGAGCTGCGGCTGTCGATTCGCGGCTCGGGCATCGCGCGTGGCTATCACGTCCGCGGCATCGACGTGCTGCAGGACGGCGTGCCGACCAACTTCGCCGACGGCAGCGGCGACTTCTATCAGATCGATCCGCTCGCGCTGCAGGCCACCGAGGTGTACAAGGGCGGCAACGGCCTGGCCTATGGCAGCACCACGCTGGGCGGCGCGATCAATTTCACCACGCCCGCCGCGCTGACCGCGCCGGCGCCGAACCAGCTGCGGCTCGAGGGTGGCAGCTTCGGCACCGCCCGCGCCGGCGCGCAGGTGTCGCGCCAGTTCGGCGCCTTCGATTTCCTCGCCAACCTGAGCGTCAATCGCGCCGACGGCTATCGCGAGCACCAGCGCGGCCAGTACCAGCAGTTCAATGCCAACTTCGGCTATCGCCTCAGCCCGGATGTCGAGACGCGCTTCTATCTCGGCGTCTATGTGGTCGACCAGGACCTGCCGGGCACGCTGTCGCTGGCCGACGCCCTGAACCAGCCTCGCCGCGCCTCGGCCGGCGCGCTGGCGCTCGATCAGGCCCGCGACACGCGCACCGAGCGCCTGGCCAACGTGACGACCATCCGGCTGGGGGAAGGGCAGCAGCTGGACCTGCGCAGCTGGGTGATCCACAAGGACCTGCATCACCCGATCTTCCAGGTGATCGACCAGGACAGCTGGACCTATGGCTTCGCGCCGCGCTATACCGGGCGCGGCAGCGTCGGCGGCATGCGCAACGAGCTGATCGTCGGCGGCCGCTTCTTCGGCGGCACCGGCGATTCCCGCCACTACCTGAACCAGGGCGGAAGCCGGGGCGCGCAGACGCTGAACGCACGCCAGCAGGCGGCCAACTACGAGGCGTATCTGGAAAACCGGCTGTATCTGCTGCCCACGGTGGCGCTGATGGCCGGGGCCAAGGCTTATCGCGCCGAGCGGCGCTATACCGACCACGGTGGCCTGGCGGCCAATCCGGTGGCCAAGTCCGACCGCGATACCTTCAGCGGCATCAACCCCAAGATCGGCGTGCTGTGGGAACCGGTCCCCGAGGTGCAGGCCTTCGTCGATATCACGCGCAGCGCCGACGTGCCGGACTTTTCGGATCTGCTGCAGACCATCGGCAGCGCCCAGCGCTTCGTGGCGCTGGCGGTGCAGCGCGGCTGGACGCTGGAGATCGGCACGCGGGGGCGGCGCGAGCGCTTCGGCTGGGATGTCGCCGCCTACCGCTCGCTGGTGCGCGAGCAGATGCTGCAGTTCGCCACCGGCCCCGACATCCCGGCCTCGACGTTCAACGCCGGCCGCACCACGCTGCAGGGCGTGGAGCTGGGCGTCGATGCCGACCTGCTGCGCGGCGTGCTGACCCCGGGCGATCGCCTCAACGTGGCGCAGCTATGGAATTACAGCGATTTCCGCTTCGACAACGACCGGCGCTACGGCAACAACCGCATCGCCGGCGTGCCGGAGCATGTCCTGCGTACCACGCTGACCTACGGCGTGGGCGAGCGCTGGCGCATTGCCGGCACGCTCGACTGGGTGCCGAGCGGCGCCTGGGTCGACTATGCCAATACGATGCGCGCGCCGGGCTACGCGCTGTTCGGCCTGCAGGCGTCCTACCGCTTCGGCGGCGGCGTGACGCTGTTCGTCGATGCCCGCAATCTGGGCGACAAGCGCTATGTCAGCGACTTCGGCACGGTGGCCGACGCGCGCAGCGCGAACACCGCGGTGTTCTACCCGGGCAGCGGGCGGGCCATCTACGCCGGGCTGCAATATCGCTTCTGAAGCGGCGGCGCGCAGCCAGCGCGACGCCGTTCCCGCGGGGCACCCCAGCGGCCCGGCAGGCCGCGGGGTCGCCGCCGTGCCGCCGGGGCGACGGCCTGCTCAGTGTTCGTGATGCAGGTACTTGGCCTGGCGCGGCAGCCGCAGGCTGACCAGGAAGGCCACCACCATCATCGCGGTCACGTACCAGTAGAAGGCGGACTCGTGGCCGACCGACTTCAGGCCGAGCGCGACGTATTCCGCCGAGCCGCCGAAGATGGCGTTGGCGATCGCATAGGCCAGGCCCACGCCGAGCGCGCGCACTTCGGGCGGGAACATCTCGGCCTTGACGATGCCGCTGATCGACGTATAGAGGCTGACCACCGCCATCGACAGCGTGATCAGCACGAAGGCGACCGCCGGATTGGTGATGGTATGCAGCGCGGTCAGCACCGGCACCGTGATCAGCGCGCCGAGCGCGCCGAACAGCATCATGTTGGTACGCCGGCCGATGCGGTCCGACAGCGCGCCGAACACGGGCTGCATGCACATGTAGACGAACAGCGCGCCCGTCATCACGTAGCTGGCGGTCTTGATCGGCATGCCGGCGGTGTTCACCAGGTACTTCTGCATGTAGGTGGTGAACGTATAGAAGATCAGCGAGCCGCCGGCGGTGTAGCCAAGCACGGTGAAGAAGGCCGCCTTGTGGTCGCGCAGCAGCGCGACCACGCTGCCGGCGTCCTTGGTGTTGCGCGTGTCGGCGCTGGACGTTTCATGCAGCGTACGGCGCAGCAGCAGCGCCACCACCGCGGTGATCGCGCCGATCACGAAGGGAATGCGCCAGGCCCAGGTCCTGAGCTCCTGCTCGGTGTACAGCTGCTGCAGCACGACGACCACCAGCACCGCCAGCAACTGGCCGCCGATCAGCGTCACGTACTGAAACGACGAGAAGAAGCCGCGCCGGCCCTTGAGCGCGACCTCGCTCATGTAGGTGGCGGTGGTGCCGTATTCCCCGCCGACCGACAGGCCCTGCAGCAGGCGCGCCAGCAGCAGCAGGGCGGGCGCCCACATGCCGATGCTGTCGTAGGTCGGCAGGCAGGCGATCATCAGCGAGCCGGTGCACATCATCACCACCGAGATCAGCAGCGAACTCTTGCGCCCGTGGCGGTCGGCGATGCGGCCGAACACCCAGCCGCCGATCGGCCGCATCAGAAAGCCCGCGGCGAATACGCCCGCGGTATTGAGCAGCTGCACGGTGGGATCGGACTGCGGGAAGAAGGAGTGCGCGAAATAGATCGCGCAGAACGCGTAGATATAGAAGTCGAACCATTCGACGAGATTGCCGGACGACGCGGCGACGATCGCGAACACGCGGCGGCGGCTGTCATGTTCCCGGTCATGGTCCGTCTTGCCGGCCGGAATGGTGGTGCTGGTCAGTTCTGTCATGGGAGATCGCTGAGTAGGACGCCGGCGCTCAGGCGTGGACACGCGTGCGCCGGCGTCGGGCGAAGCGCGCGGCGGGGCACCGCCGCTGCAACAGAGGCCGCCCGCGGCCAGGGAGCTGACGGGCGGACGGCAGGGCGGTATAAGGGTAACCCCTAGGGCGTGATCCTGCACGGCACGGCGGTGCGGCCGTCGGAAAGGGGCGATGGCGAGCCCAGGCATGGCGCGGGATGGCGCGCGATTGTTCGGGATCGCGAACACAGTGTCTGGTGGAGCGTCTGCGCAAGGGCGGGCGCCGGCCCTCTCCCCCGGCCTTCTCCCGCGCGCGGGAGAGGGCCGGGGGAGAGGGTAAAGGGCAGGGCCCCGCTACACCGCTACGAGCCCACCATGACCCGGCTCTGTCCGCCCGAGAGCCTGCGCACCTCGATGCGCGTGCCGATGCGCTCGGTCATCTCGTGCACGTGCGAGATCACGCCGACCTTGCGGCCCTGGGCCTGCAGGCTGTCGAGCGCGTCCATGGCGACGCGCAGCGTGTCCGCGTCGAGGCTGCCGAAGCCCTCGTCGATGAACAGCGATTCGACCCGCACGCGATGCGAGGACAGCGATGCCAGCCCCAGCGCGAGCGCGAGCGACACCAGGAACGACTCGCCGCCGGACAGCGAATGCACCGAGCGGGCCTCGTCGGCCATGTCCTGGTCGATCACCAGCAGCGCCAGGCTCTGGCGCACGCGTTCGAGCCGGTAGCGGCGCGACAGCGTGGCCAGGTGCCGGTTGGCGTAGCCGAGCAGGATGTCCAGCGTCATCTGCTGGGCATGGTTGCGGAATTTCTTGCCGTCGGCCGAACCGATCAGTTCGTTGAGCACCTGCCAGGTGTGCGCGGCGGCCTGCTGCCCGTCGATGCGCGCGATCAGGTCGCTGGCCTGCGCGCGCCGCTCGTCGTCGCGGCGCAGCGTGAAATCGGCCTCGGCCAGCGCCTGCTTGGCGCGTTCGAGTTCGGCGCGGGCCGCCGTCAGCGCGGCCTGGACGGTGGCCGCGTCGCCTTCGCCCAGCCGGCGTGCCAGATGGCGTTCGCGTTCGGCGCGGCGCGTCTGCACCACGGCGCGGGCTTCATCGACCTCGCGTTGCAGCGCGTGCAGCGCCTCTTCCTCGCGCGCCAGCCAGTCGGCATCGAGCGCCAGCAGCGCGCGCAGGGCGGCTTCGTCGAACGGCGCGGTGGCGGCGGGGCCGATGTGTCGGACGTCTGCGTCGAGGCCGTCATGCCCGTCGTGTCCGTCGCGTCCATCGCGCCTGTCGCGGCTGTCGTGCCCGTCGTGCCCGTCGTGTCTGACGTGCCCGTCGTGCCCATCGTGTCCGACGTGCCCGTCGCCCCAGGCATGCAACCACGCATCGAGCCGCGTCGCGGCGTCGCGCGCCTGCTGCTCCAGCGCCTGGGCTTGGGCCTGCGCCTGTTCGGCGCGCGCGGTCTGCCGCGCCAGCTGCTCGCTGGCAGCCTGGCTCGCCCTCTGCGCCGCGTCGACGCGCGCCGTGGCCTCGGTGCTGGCTTGCGCCAGACGGGCGGCGATGGCCTCGACCGTCAGGCCCGCATCGGGCGTGCCGGCAAACAGCGCATCGCGGCGCACCCTTTGCTCGGACAGGCGCGCGTCGGCGAACGCCAGCGACTCGGCGGCCTTGCGATGCGCTTCGACGGCATGCTCGTGCGCCTGCGTGGCGGCGGCCAGTGCGCCATCGAGCTGCACGATGCGCTGGCGCTGCGCGTCGCGTTGGTCGCGGTGCCGCGTCCATGCGCCGGCGTCAGCCTCGCAGCGCGCACGGAATGCCGCCGGATCGTCGTGCCACTGCCGG
>NZ_JCBAJO010000278.1:0-5253 GCF_059772245.1 Cupriavidus sp. R6-3 | reverse complement strand
GCCTGGCGCGCGCGGCGGCTCGCCTTCGGCACCATCGACAGCTGGCTGCTGTGGCACCTGTCGAGCGAACGCGCCGTCGTGACCACGCCGACCAACGCCACCTCGTGCAGCGCCTACGTGCTGGCCGAGCACCGCTATCGGCTCGACTGGCTCGATGCGCTGGGCTTTCCCGCCGAGCTGCTGCCCACGCTGCGGCAGGACGCCGACGACTTCGGCCGCACGCGGGCCGATGTGCTGGGGATCGACGTGCCGATCCTCGCCTGCGCCGGCGACCAGCTGGCCGGTGCGGTGGGCCTGGGTTGCCTGGACGCCGGCCAGTCGATGTGCCTGCACGGTACCGGCAGCTTCGTCGACCTGATCGTCGGCCCGACGCTGCCGCCAGCGATGGGCCGCTCCGACAGCACGCTGACGATGACCGCGCGCCGCCACGGCGGCCAGTCGCACTTCTCGGTCGAAACCTTCGTCGCCACCACCGGCTCGGCGCTGAACTGGATCTGCGACAAGCTGCACTGGTTCGACGACGCCCGGCAGATCAGCGCGCTGGCCGCCGGCGTGTCGTCCTCCGGCGGCGTGACCTTCATCCCCGCGCTGACCGGCCTGCGCGTGCCGCGCATGGAGCCGGCCGCGCGCGCGGCGCTGAACGGCATCTCGATGGCGACCACGCAGGCCGAGATCGCCTACGCCATCCTCGACGGCATCGCGCATTCGGTCAGCTCCTGCATCGAAGCCAACCGCGACATGGCTGGCGTCGCGGTATCGAGCCTGCTGGTCGGCGGCGGACTGTCCGGCAGCGACGCGCTGCTGCAGATGCAGGCCGACCTGACCGGCCTGCCGATCCTGCGCATGAAGGAGACCGACCGCGCCAGCCTGCGCGGCATCGCGTTCCTCGCCGGCTCGTCGGGGCTGCTGTGGGACGACCTGCGGCAGGCCCGCGCCACCACGGCCGCCGACGCGGTGTTCGAGCCGGCGATCGGCGCGGACCAGCGGGAGGCGCGCCGCGCGCTGTGGCATGCGCGCATCGCATCGGAACTCGGGAACGTCGATGCCATTGCCAATGCCCACTCGCGGGCCCTTTCACAAGCCCACTCGCAAGCCCCCTCGCAGGCCGGCGTGCATGCCGATGCCCCGGCGGCCCAATAACAAGGAGAAGCAATCAACATGATGGTTCTGCCATCCCGAAGCGCCAGCCGCGCGCGCGCCGCCATGGCCAGCACCGAGCCCTTGCGGCTGGATCGCACGGAGCAGCTGGACCGGCTGCAAGGCGAGCGGTTCGACGTGCTGGTGGTCGGCGGCGGCGTCACGGGCGCGTACACCGCGCTCGATGCCGCGCTGCGCGGCTATCGCGTCGCGCTGGTCGAGAAGAGCGACTTCGCCTCGGGCACCTCGTCCAAGTCCTCGAAGATGGTGCACGGCGGCCTGCGCTATATCGAGCACGGCAATCTCCGCCTGGTCCGTCATTCGCTGCTCGAGCGCCAGCGCCTGCGCCGCAATGCGCGGCATCTGGTGCAGCGGCTGCCCTTCCTGTTTCCGGTGATGGAACGCGACGGCGTGTTCGACAAGCGCCTGGCCAAGGCCTTCGACAGCCTGCTGTGGACCTACGACCTCGCCGGCGGCTGGCGCGAAGGCATCCTGCACCAGAAGCTGACCAAGGCCGAGGTGCTGTCGCACTGCCCGACCTTCAACGAGCAATACCTGACCGGCGGCTTCATGTACTTCGACGCCCGCGTCGACGACGCCCGCCTGACGCTCAATATCGCGCGCACCGCGGCCTTCCATGGCGCCGCCGTGGTCAACCATGCCCGCGTGGCCGAGATCACGCGCGACGGCCACGGCAAGGTCGATGGCGCCATCGTCCAGGCCGGCGAGCGGGAGATCCGCGTGCGCGCCGGCGTGGTGGTGATGGCGACCGGCGTCTGGCTGCGCGACTGGACCGGCCGCAAGGCCGGCGAAGCGAAGACCCTGCATATCCGCCCGGCCAAGGGCGTGCATGTCGCAATCCCCTGGCTGAAGATCCGCAACGACTGCACGGTGACGATCCCGGTGCCCGGCCGCAACCGCCGCGCCACCATCACGCGCTGGGGCAATGTCTCCTACCTCGGCACCACCGACGAGGATTACGAGGGCGATCTCGACAACGTGCTGTGCACGCGCCGAGAGCTGGATTTCCTGCTCGAGGGCGCGCGCTCGGCGTTGAAGACCGACCTGCAGCCCGAGGACGTGGTCGGCAGCATCGCCGGCTGCCGGCCGCTGGTGGCGCCGCCCGGCGGCAAGACGCTGGAAATCCCGCGCGACCACGACATCCGCATCGCCGACGACGGCCTGGTGACCGTGGTCGGCGGCAAGCTGACGACCTCGCGCCATATGGCCGAGCAGACCATCGACGCGGCGCAGAAGGTCATCGGCAAGCGCGCGGCGTGCCGCACGAAATCGGCCTGGCTGCTGGGCGCGGCCGGCTACGACGCGCAGGCCATCGTCGCCTCGGGTGGCCTGTCGGCCCACCTGGGCGAGCGCTACGGCACCGAGGCCCGCTTCGTCAGCGACATCCTGCAGGCCGATCCGCACCTCGCGCGGCCGATCGTCGAGGGCCTGCCCTACACCGAGGCCGAGGTCGTCTACGCGGCCCGCCACGAACTCGCGGCCAATGTCGACGACGTGCTGTCGCGCCGCATGCGCGCCCGCCTGATGGCGCGCGACGCCTCCGCCCGCGCCGCCGCGCGCGTGGGCCAACTTCTTCAGGCCGAGCTCGGATTGTCCGAGGCGGCCGTGGCACGGCAGGTCGGCGACTACCTGGACGCCGTTGCCCTCGAAAAATCCGTTCTCATGGGAGATGCAGCATGATCAGCAAGGAAGCCATCAAGCGCGGCTACAACCGCGGCAACTACGTGGTCGGCGCGCACACGCCGCCGGGCTACGCCGCCACCATCGCGCGGACGCCCGACGCGCCGGGCCTGCAGCGCGATGCCGTGACGGTGGACGCCGCCACGCTCGCGGCGCTGCGGCAGGCCGCCGACGAGGTGCTGACCGATACCGGCAGCGTGGTCGCGTGGACGCGCGACTGGTGGGCCGGTTCGATGATGACCGAGACCGCCGGCAAGCCGGCGACGCCGCGCGCGGCGATCGTGCGCGTCTCCACCGTCGAGCAGGTGCAGGCGGTGATGCGCATCGCCAGCGAGCGCGCCGTCCCGGTCACCGTGTCCGCCGGCCGCAGCAATGTCACCGGCGCCGCGCTGCCGGTGCGCGGCGGCATCGTGCTGGACGTGTGCGGCATGAACCGGCTGATCGGCTTCAATCGCGATAGCCAGATCGTCGAGGTCGAGGCCGGCATGTTCGGCGACATCTTCGAGCAGACCATCCAGCGCGAGTACAGCATGACGATGGGCCACTGGCCGTCGTCGTATGCCATCAGCACCGTGGGCGGCTGGGTCGCGTGCCGCGGCGCCGGCCAGCTGTCGACGCGCTACGGCAAGATCGAGGACATGGTGTTCGGCATGGACGTGGTGCTGGCCGACGGGCGGCTCGTCACCGTCGGCGGCTATTCGCGCGCGGCGCTCGGACCGGACCTGCAGCAGCTGTTCATCGGCTCGGAAGGCACGCTCGGCGTGATCGTGCGCGTACGGCTGAAGCTGCATCGGCTGCCGGACCATGGCCGCGCCATCGCCTATGGCTTCAAGACCTTCGCCATCGGCCTGGAGGCCTGCCGGCAGATCCTGCAGCAAGGCGGCAATCCGGCTGCGCTGCGGCTCTACGACGAACTCGAGAGCGGCGTGCAGTTCGGCCTGCCCGACACCAATGTGCTGCTGGTCGCCGACGAAGGCGCGCCGGAGATCGTCGAGGCGGTGATGACGATCAGCGAACGCGTGTGCCGCGAGCTGGGCGAGCCGCTGGACGGCGATGCGATCTTCGAGCGCTGGCTCGATACGCGCTACCTGACCGGCAAGAGCGCCGAGGGCTTCAAGCGCAGCCCCGGCTTCGTCGCCGATACGCTGGAGATGTGCGGGCCGTGGAGCGCGCTGGCCGATATCTATCGCGACGTGGTCGCCGCGATCAACGCGGTGCCCGGCACGCTGGCCGGCTCCGCGCACCAGTCGCACGCCTATGTCGACGGCGCCTGCCTGTATTTCTCGCTGCGCGGCGAGGTCGCGGTCGAGGACCGGCAACGGTGGTATCGCGCCGCCTGGGATGCGGCCAACGCGGTGCTGATTCAATACAATGCCGCGCTGAGCCACCATCACGGCATCGGCCTGCTGCGCGCGCCCTATATGGCGCCGTCGCTGGGCAGCGCCTTCCCGCTGCTGGCCACCGTGAAGCGCGCGCTCGATCCGCACAACATCCTGAACCCCGGGAAGCTCGGCCTGACCGACGTTCTCTCCCACGAAGCCCGATAAACGCCATGGACAAGTCCCTCGGTGCACGCCTGATGCGGCATCCCGTCATTGCGACGCTGTACGGGGTCGAACAGGTCGACGCCTTCGTCGACAGCGCCGCCGAGGTGTCGATCGTCGCCAACGTCGAGCTGCGCAAGCTGCAGCCGGTGGTCGCCACGCTGACCCAGGCCGGCAAGTACGTCATCGTCAATATCGACAGCTGCGAAGGCCTGTCGCAGGACAAGGGCGGCGTCGACTACCTGGCCGACATCGGCGTGGCGAGCCTGGTCTCGACTCGCGTGGCGACCATCCAGCGCGCCAACCGCGCCGGCATGGTGACGATGCAGAAGGTCTTCGTGACCGACCGCTCGACCTGGCCGCGCAGCGTCAAGGCGCTGGAGCAGAGCGATCCGAACCTCGTGCAGATCATGCCGGCGCCGATGCTGGCGCATCTTCCCGAGGCGGACCGCAAGGGGCTGCCGCCGATCGTCACCTCGGGCTTCGTCTGCAACCAGGACGACATCCGCAGCGCGCTGGCCCACGGTGCGGTCGCGGTGTCGACCAGCGACCGCAAGCTGTGGCACCTGGAGCCGAAGGCGCTGAAGGGATAAGGGGATGAAGGGCTGAAGGGTTCAAGGGCGCGCGCACGGTCGATGCCAACGCATCGGCCGTGCCGCGCCGCTCTCCACGCTACTGCATGCCCGACGGCAGCTGCGGCGCGTGCACCGATACCCAGCTCCCGTTCTCGTACTTCTTCCAGTTGTCGCCGGCGTCGCGGGCGTAGAGTCCGTCTCCCAGCATCACCAGCCGCGTCGGATGCGGGGCGACCGGCGGCGTGCCGGCCGATTCGGGCGCCTCGCCCTCGATCACCCCTTCGGCGGCCGCGGTC
>NZ_JCBAJO010000277.1:0-5337 GCF_059772245.1 Cupriavidus sp. R6-3 | reverse complement strand
GCGCGCTCCGGCACGATGGTCCACCACAGCAGGCCCACGGCCGCCGCTATCAGCAGCAGCGCGGCGACGAACCACGCCGCCACGCGATCAGCGATCACCGCGAGCCGCGGCTTGTCGGCCAGCGTGCGTTCGAGCAGCGCGACGATCTCGGCCAGGCGCGTGCCCGCCCCGATCCGCCGCACGGCGATCACCAGCGGACTGCTGGCGTTGTAGCAGCCCGCCAGCACCGGCTGGCCCGGTCCACGCGGCACCGGCCGGCTTTCGCCGCTCAGCATCGACTCGTCCAGATCGCTGCTGCCCTCGAGGATCTCGCCGTCGGCCGGCACGATCTCGCCGGCGCGCACGCGCACGCGGTCGCCCGGCGCCAGCCGCGCAACCGGCACGCGCCGCACCGTGCCGTCAGGGAACAATTGCTCGCAGGTGGCCGGCAACTGTCGCGCCAGCATCTCCGCGCCGCTGCGCGAGGCCTGGCGCACGCGCAATTCGAGATAGCGCGCCAGCAGCAGCAAGGCGACGAACATCGTGACCGAGTCGTAGTAGACCTCGCCAGTGCCGCGCACGGTGGCAAGCACGCTGGCGCCGAACGCGGCCGCCAGCCCCAGCGCGACCGGCACGTCCATGCCGACATGGCGCTGGCGCAGGCTGCGCCACGCACCCGCAAAGATCGGCGCCGCGCTGTAGACGATCACCGGCAGCGTCAGCGCCAGGCTGGCCCATTGCAGCAGGCGCAGATGCGTCGCCGCGATGGTGCCTTCATGCGTATAGACGGGCCACGCGTACATCATCACCTGCATCATGCCGAGCATGGCCACCGCCAGCCGCATCAGCAGGCCCTGCCTTGCCGCGCCGTCCTGCCGGTCCGCCGCGGAGAATTCGAACGGCCAGGCCGTGTAGCCAATATCGGCGAGCGCGCCCAGCAGAGCGGCCACGGTCAGCGCGCGGCCGCGCCAGCGCACCAGCACGCGGCGCGTGGCCAGATTGACGACCGCGGTCTCGACGCCGGGCAGTTGCGCGAGCTTCTGCTCGATCAGCCAGGCACAGGCGGCGCAGCGGATATTGTCGGGCGCCAGCGTGATTTCGAATCGTTCCTGCGGCCGCGCTTCCGCCGCGCCGTCGAGCCGCCGCACGAAACGCGCGCGCAGCTCCTCGGTGTCGTAGGCATGCCAGACGGGCTCGAGCCGGCCCCGTGCCGCCGCGTCCAGCGGCCGGCCGAAGCGGAACTCGCCGCCATAGAGATGGGCGAAGCCGGCCTGGTCCAGCGCCTGCGCCAGCGCCAGGCAGCCGGCGCAACAGAAGGCGCGCGGCATGCCGCCGACCTCCGCGCGCAGCGCGTCCGGCGCGGCGCCGGTCGGCAGTCCGCAATGGAAACAGCAGGCGGCGTCGGTCGGGCCGTCCGCCGCGGCGTGCGCCGATGTGGCGGACGCCGATGGTTCGGTGTGGGAGGAAGGGGCGAAGGCGATCGGCATCGTGGTCCTGGATGTCCGATCGATTCTAGGGATCGCGGCCGGGCGGCCATTTGATCCCGGTCAAGGCGCACGCAATCGGTACGCCGTGCAAGGCGTCGCGGCCAGGAGCGGCTCAGGTAGGCCGGGCAGCCCACGCCGCTCTGGCCGCCATGGCCGCTGTGGCCGCTGTGGCCGTCATGGGGGGCTCTGGCCGCACGGGCCGCACGGACCGCTCAGGCCCGCACCCTCAGGCCGCTCAGGCCAGTTCCGTGACGCCGGTGCGCCGCGGCGCCTCCAGATACTCGCGCGACTGCATCTCGATGATGCGCGAGACCGTGCGATGGAATTCGTTGGCCATCTGGCCTTCGACATACAGCTCGTCGGGCGGCACCTCGGCCGACATCAGCAGCTTGACCTTGTGGTCGTAGAACACGTCGACCAGCCAGGTGAAGCGGCGCGCCTCCGACGACATCCGCGGCGTCATCTTCGGCACGTCCGACAGGATCACCGTGTGGAAGCGCTCGGCCAGCTCCAGATAGTCGTTCTGCGAACGCGGGCCGCCGCACAGCGTGGCGAAGTCGAACCACACCACGCCGTTGGCCTTGCGCAGGGCATGCAGCTCGCGCTTCTCGATATGCAGGATCGGCGATTCGTCGGCGATGCCGGCCAGCGCCGCGAAGGCGTCGCGCAGCGCCGCGCTGGCCTTGGCGTCCAGCGGCGTGTAATAGGCCTGCACCTGCTCCAGCGTGCGCTTGCGGTAATCGATGCCGGCATCGACGTTCAGCACGTCGAGCTTGCGCTCGAGCAGCGCGATCGCGGGCAGGATGCGGTCGCGATGCAGGCCGTCCGGATACAGCAGGTCCGGGCGGTAGTTCGACGTCATCACGAACTGCACGCCGTTCTCGAACATCTGCTCCAGCAGCCGATGCAGGATCATGGCGTCGGCGACATCGCTGACATGGAATTCATCGAAACAGATCAGCCGGTACTTGCGGGCGATCCGTTTGGCCAGCTCGTCCAGCGGATCGGGCCGGCCGCGCAGTTCCTCGAGCTGGCGATGCACCTCGCGCATGAACTCGTGGAAATGCAGGCGGGTCTTCCTGACCACCGGCACGCAGTGGTAGAAGCTGTCCATCAGGAAGGACTTGCCGCGCCCCACCCCGCCCCACAGATAGACGCCCTTGGGCACCTCGGGCCGGATCAGCAGCTTCTTCAGCGCATTGTTGCGCCGCTGCTTGTAGGCGACCCATTCGTCGTAGCACTGCTGCAGCCGCGCCACCGCGCGCAACTGCGCTTCGTCGGACCGATAGCCGCGCTGCTGCAGTTCGTGGTGGTAGTACTCGGTGACGTTCATCGGGGGGAAGGAAAGGTAACGGCGGATTCGCCGCGAAGGGCATGGCATGGCCATCACGGCGCGCCGCGAGGGCTCCCCTCTCCCACGAGCGGGAGAGGGGCTGGGGAGAGGGCAGCCGGCGGTCGATCGACCGCCGGCGCAAGGCAAGCGCCCCGCCCTCTCCCCGACCCTCTTCCGCAAGCGGGAGAGGGAGAACACCAGGGCGCTCTCGCGAACGGGAAAGACCATCCTCGCCCGCACGAGAGCGAACACGGCTCCACGAAGAGCCGTGCCGCGGCTTACATATTGAGCTGACGCTTGTCCACCGCGAGCGCGGCTTCGCGCATCACCTCGGACATCGACGGGTGCGGGTGGCACACCCGGCCGATATCCTCGCTGGCGGCCTTGAACTCCATCGCCACCACGGCTTCGGCGATCAGGTCCGACGCATTGGCGGCGACCACGTGCACGCCCAGGATCTCGTCGGTCTTGGCATCCGCCAGCATCTTGACGAAGCCGTCCGAGGCGCCCATGCCCAGCGCGCGGCCGTTGGCCACGAACGGGAACTGGCCCGACTTGTACTCGCGGCCCTCGGCCTTCAGCTGCTGCTCGGTCTTGCCGACCCAGGCGATTTCCGGGTAGGTGTAGATGACCCACGGAATGCAGTTGTAGTCGATGTGCGGCTTCTGGCCGGCGATGCGCTCGGCCACGGCCACGCCTTCGTCCTCGGCCTTGTGCGCCAGCATCGGGCCGCGCACCACGTCGCCGATCGCCCACAGGCCCGGCACCGAGGTCGCGCAATGGTCGTCGACCGGAATGAAGCCGCGCTCGTCGGTGGCCAGGCCAACGGCGTCCAGACCCAGGTTGTCGGTGTTCGGCACGCGGCCGACCGACACGATCAGGCGATCGACTTCCAGCGTCTGTGCGTTGCCGTCCTTGTCGGTGTAGCTGACAGTGACGTTGTTGTCGCCGGTCTTCACCTCGTTGACCTTGACGCCCAGGCTGAACTTCAGGCCCTGCTTGGTCAGCAGCTTCTGCGCTTCCTTGGCGACGCCTTCGTCGGCGGCACCGAGGAACGACGGCAGCGCCTCGAGCACGGTCACGTCGGCACCCAGACGGCGCCACACCGAACCCAGCTCCAGGCCGATCACGCCCGCGCCGATCACGCCCAGCTTCTTCGGCACTTCGGCGAACTTCAGCGCGCCCTCGTTATCGTTGACCAGCTTGTTGTCGACCGCGATGCCCGGCAGATGGCGGGCCTTCGAGCCGGTGGCGATGATGACCTGCTTCGCCGTCACCGTTTCGCTGCCGGCCTTGCCGGCGATCTCGACCTGGAAGCCCTCGGCGCCCTTGCCGACGAACTTGCCGTGGCCCTTGAGCAGCGTGATCTTGTTCTTGCGGAACAGGAACTCGATGCCCTTGGTCATCTTGCCGACGATGTCGTCCTTGCGCTTGAGCATCTTGGCCACGTCGACCTTGACGTCACCGACCGTGATGCCGTGGTCGCCGAGATGGTGCTGCACGTTCTCGACTTCCTCCGACGAGGCCAGCATCGCCTTGGACGGGATGCAGCCCACGTTCAGGCAGGTGCCGCCCAGGCGCGGCTCGCCCTTCGGGTCGTCATAGGGATTGTCTTCGCAGCAGGCGACATTCATGCCCAGCTGGGCGGCGCGGATCGCGGCGATATAGCCGCCGGGGCCGGCGCCGATCACCAGCACGTCGAATTGTTTGCTCATCAGGATTCCTCGGCGTCGATTACAGGTCCAGCAGCAGGCGGGCCGGATCTTCCAGCGCTTCCTTCATCGCCACCAGGCCCAGCACGGCTTCGCGGCCGTCGATGATGCGGTGGTCGTAGGACATCGCCAGGTAGTTCATCGGACGGATCACGATCTGGCCGTCTTCGACCACGGCGCGGTCCTTGGTGGCGTGCACGCCCAGGATCGCCGATTGCGGCGGGTTGATGATCGGGGTCGACAGCATCGAGCCGAACACGCCGCCGTTCGAGATCGAGAAGGTACCGCCCGACAGCTCGTCCAGCGACAGCTTGCCGTCACGGGCCTTGGCGCCGAACTCGGCGATCTTCTTCTCGATGTCGGCCAGGCTCATCTGGTCGGCGTTGCGCAGGATAGGCACCACCAGGCCGCGCGGCGAACCGACCGCGATGCCGATGTCGAAGTAGCCGTGGTAGACGATGTCGTTGCCGTCGACCGAGGCGTTGATGATCGGGTACTTCTTCAGCGCGTGCACGGCCGCCTTGACGAAGAAGGACATGAAGCCCAGCTTGACGCCGTGTTCCTTCTCGAAGCGGTCCTTGTACTTGTTGCGCAGATCCATCACCGGCTTCATGTTGACTTCGTTGAAGGTGGTGAGGATGGCATTGGTCTGTTGCGATTGCAGCAGACGCTCGGCGATACGGGCGCGCAGGCGGCTCATCGGCACGCGCTCTTCCGGACGATCGCCCAGCGCGGCGAAGTCGACCGGTGCGGAGACCTGCTGCAGGGCCGGCTTGGCGGCCGGGGCCGGGGCGGCCTTGGCGGCGGGCGCCGAACCGGCGGCGAG
>NZ_JCBAJO010000276.1:0-5356 GCF_059772245.1 Cupriavidus sp. R6-3 | reverse complement strand
CCACGCGCGCACTTGCTACGACCACCTGGCCGGCGAACTGGCGGTCGACCTGTTCGCGCGCATGACCGATTCGGGATGGATCCTCGTGCGGGACAGCGCGGTGGAATTGTCCGAGCACGGCGCGCACGGCATGGCGCAGCTCGGCGTGGATCTGGACGGCGCACGCCGCAAGCGCAGGCAATTTGCCTGCACCTGTCCCGACTGGAGCGAGCGCAAGCCGCACCTGGGCGGCGCGCTGGGCGCGGCCTTGCTGGACGCGATGCTGCAACGGCGCTGGGTCGAGCGCACGCCATCGTCGCGCGCGCTGCGGGTGACGCCACGCGGGATGCGGGAAATCGGGCAACTGGCGAATCAGGTTGGCCGCTGGGTCGGCACGGCGGATCAACGCGGTGAACCGACGCAGTGGACCGGCACAGCGGACCGACACAGTGGACGGCGGTCCGGCACACTGGATGTTTTGCAAGGGAAGCGGGAGGGCGAGCCGTGAATGGAGTCATCGACGACGAGTCGCGCCAGGCGGTCGAACGGCTGCTCGGCATGATCAATTTCGACGACGGCGCAATGGTCGAGAAGCAGTTGGCGCTGCTGGACGAGGCGCTGGAGGAAGCCGACGATACGGTGGAAGGCACCGAACTGCTGTCGGTGGTGCAGGACGTGGTGGACTGGGAAGCGGGCTTCCAGGTCGAACAGAATGACACCGCCACCTTTATCGACTGCATGAACCAGCTGGCGGCGCGCGTGGCGCTGGTGCTCGATTGGGGCGTCGACGACCCCGAGGACGAGGACTTCCTGGGCAGCACCAGCGTGCCCGAACTGATGGAGCAGGCGCACGAGCAACTGCGCGCGTCCGGCATCACGCTATGGCACTGGGAGATCGGCTCGGGCGTCTACGCGGGCTGGATCGCGCGCGCCGAGGACGATGACGAGATCCTGGCGATCGGCGAAACGCTGGGTGTCGAGCTGCGGACCGGCGACCAGCCGTTCTGAGCGCGGCCGCCGCGGCCGCATCAAGCCTTGATATCGGCCTTGGGGTCGCCCTTGATATCGCCCTTGATATCGCCCTTGGTATCGCCCTTCGCCTCCGCCTTCCCCGCCCGCCGCACTCCTCGCGCCGGCGCCGCGGCCCCCACCGTGTGCTCCATCACATCGAGCAGCGCCCGCACCGCGGCCGGCATCAGCTTGCGCGCGGGCATCAGCACGTAGACCTTCAGCGGCGACGACGCATAGGCGGGCAGCACGCGCACCAGCTGGCCCTGGCGCACCTGCTCGTCGACGAACTTCGGCGACAGGCGCGCGACGCCCAGCCCGTCGGTGGCGGCCTTCAGCCGGATCTCCGCGTTGTGCGTGCGAATGCGCGGGTCGACCGGCAGCACGGCCACCTCGGCGCCGTCCTGCACGAACTCCCAGCGCCGATCGTCGGCGTTGCCGATCACGGGCCAGCCGTTCAGATCGCTGGGCGAGCGCGGCAGCCCGCGCGCCTGGATCAGCGATGGCGCGGCATAGAAGGCGCGCTCGACCAGCACCACGCGCTTGCTGGCGAACGAGCTGTCGTGCAGCGTGGTGTTGGTCATCACGAAGGCCAGGTCGTAGCCGTGCTTGAGCAGGTCCGGCTGGTCCCAGGTGACGTCGATCTGCACCTTCAGGTTCGGATGCAGCGTCAGAAGACGCGACAGGCTCGGGGCCAGATGCTGCGAGCCGACCTCGTACGGGGTGGCGATCCGCAGCGTGCCGCTGACCTGTTCGCTGGCCGAGGCGGCCTCGGCGCTGATCTCGCGCAAGGCGGCGAAATGCGGCGCGACGCGTTCGTACAGCCGCTGGCCCTGCTCGGTCACGCGCACGCGGCGCGTGTTGCGCTCGAACAGCCGTCCGCCGAGCTGCGCTTCAAGCCGGGCGATCGCCGCGCTCGCGGACGACTTCGGCACCTCGGCCAGTTCGGCCCCATGCGTGAAGGTGCCTGCCTCGACCACGCGGCAGAAGATTTCCCAATCCTTCCATTCGATCGTCTTCATCGTCCCGTTCGCCGGCGCCTGAGATGCGGCGCGCGAGCGGGATTTTCCCACAGCGCGGGCGGCATCGTAGGTCCAGCGCTCTGCCGCGGCCGGACTAATGCTCGAACAGGATCACCGAGCGCGCCAGCTCGCCGCGCCGCAGCTCGTCGAAGGCCTCGTTGATGCGCTCGAGCGGCAGCCGCTGCGCGATCAGCGCATCGAGCTCCAGCCGGCCCGACAGATAGAAGTCCACCAGGCGAGGCATGTCGATCGGGAAGCGGTTCGAGCCCATCATCGAGCCCTGGATGCGCTTTTCGGCGAGGAAGTCGGTGCCCTTGAGTTCGACCTTGACGCCCGGCGGCAGCATGCCGATCACGGTGGCGGCCCCGCCCCGGCGCAGCATCGCAAAGGCCTGCTCGGCCGTGGCCTTCAGCCCGATCGCCTCGAAGGCGTGATGGACGCCGCCGCCGGTCAGCGTGCGCACCGCGTCGACGGGATCGGCCGCGCTGGCGTCGACCACATCGGTGGCGCCGAAGCGCCGCGCCAGCTCCAGCTTGCCGGGCAGCCGGTCGATCGCGATGATGCGGCCCGCGCCCGCCAGCGCGGCGCCGTTGATGGTGGCAAGACCGATGCCGCCGCAGCCGATCACCGCGACGGTCTCGCCCGGCCGCACGCCGGCCGTATGCGTGACCGCGCCGAAGCCGGTCGTCACCGCGCAGCCGATCAGCGCGGCGCGATCCAGCGGCATGTCGCGCCGGATCGCCACCAGCGCATGCTCGTGGATCAGCATCTGTTCGGCGAAGGCCGACAGGTTCAGGAACTGGTTCATCGCCGCGCCGGCGGCGCGCAGCCGCGGCGGCTCGTCGTCACGGCGGCGCGTATCGGGGGCGACGCACAGCGACAGATGGCCGCTCAGGCAGTGTTCGCAGTGGCCGCAATAGGCCGACAGGCAGGTGATCACATGATCGCCGGGCTTGACCGTGCGCACTTCCGCGCCGACCTGCTCGACCACCCCGGCCGCTTCGTGGCCCAGCACCACCGGCATCGGAAACGGGTAGGCGCCGTCGAGAAAATGCAGGTCCGAATGGCAGACGCCGACCGCCGCGGTGCGCACCAGCACCTCGCGCGGGCCGGGCTTGTCGATGGCGAGGTCTTCGATGACCAGCGGGGTCCTGGGCTGATGCAGCACGGCAGCTTTCATGGTGTCTCCTTGTTCCGCTTGATGGGCTATCGGGAAATCCACTGCGATGTTGCGCCCGCCGGCGCATCGCCCGGGACGGGTCCGGGTCCCAGCGCTGGTTCCGCTCTGGCTCTGGCTCTGGCTCTGGCTCTGGCTCGGGCTCGGGCTCGGGCTCGGGCTCGGGCTCGGGCTCGGGCTCGGGCTCGGGCTCGGAGCGAAGCCTACTGCAGCATGCGCCAGTCGCCCTGCGCTTCCTGCGCCTGTCCGTCCGCCTGCAGCTTCAGCAGGTGCGCCAGCAGCGAGCGCTGCGCGACCGGCAGCATGCGCGGCGGCACGTCGTCGTAGACGCGCGGCAGCAGCGTTTCGATCGGCGCCGGCCCGAGCTCGCGCAACGCATTGACGACCTTGGCCTCGCGATGCTGCCGATGGCGCATCAGCAGGCGGATCGCGTCGCGCGGCCGCGGCATCAGGAAACCATGGCCGGGCGCGAGCCATTCGAGATCCTCGTCCAGCAGCGCGGCGAGCGAGGCCAGATAGGCCCGCATGTCGCCATCGGGCGGGCCGATCACCACGGTCGAGCCCTGCATCACGTGGTCGCCGGTAAACAGCAGCTTCTCTTCCTCGAGCAGGAAGCACAGGTGATTGGACGCATGGCCCGGGGTATGCACCACGCGCAGCGTGATGGCGTCGCCCGGTACATCCGTGTCGCCGAGCACGATGCGCTCGCCGTGTTCGAGCACGCGGTCCGGCGCAAAGGTCGGGTCCTGCCGCTCGGGCCGGTTTGCGATGCGCCCCAGCACCTGGGCCCCGGTCGCTTCGCGCAGCCGCACCGCGCCCGGCGAATGATCGATATGCGTATGCGTGACGAGGATCCAGCGGATCGGACCCGGCGCGGCGGCCAGCACCGCGCGCTGATGCGCCTCGTCGTCGGGGCCCGGATCGATCACCGCCCATTCGTTGCGCTTGCCGCCGCCGACCAGATAGGTGTTGGTACCTGGCCCGGTCATCGCGTTGCCGTTGTCGGCGGTCACGCGCCAGACGCGTTCCGACAGCCGCACCGGCACGCCAGGTTCGAGCGCATAGCGGCCGTGGCCGGCGCCGTCCGGATCGATGCGCGCGATCTCCGCGTAGGGCGGCTCGTCCGGCTGCACCGGGCGCACGCCCTTGGGGCCATTGGCCAGCCGCGGCATGATCAGCGCGATCTCGCGCAGGCCCTGCGCGTAGTCGAAGCAGGCCTGCGCCGTGGGGAAATGCGCGATCGACGCCAGCATGCGCCGCGTCACGTTGACCAGCGTCATGCCGCTGTCCGGCGCGATCGCCTCGGCCGGGCGCACCCAGCGATGATCGACCGCCTCGATGCCGTCGTGCATCGCGCTCTGGCCCGGCGGCAGCACCGCGACGAAGAAGCGCGTATCGAAACGCTTGGGCAGGCCCGGCGGCGTCAGCCAGTGGCTGATATAGGCCATCCTGTCCATCGCCAGCCGCAGATCGAAGCGGCGGCAGACCTCGGCGATGCCCGGGCCGCCATAGCGGACCGCCTCGCGCAGCCAGGCCAGCTGGGCGTCGTCGAAGCGTTCGAGCGCGACCATCTCGCCGTCGCGCTGGTAGGCGAACAGCAGACCGGCCTCCTCGCAGCATTCGCGCACCGCGCACAGGTAGAAGTCGAGCCCTCCGGCCGGCAGGCGCAGCCGTGCGCTGGCGGCGGCATCGTCGAGCCCTTCGCAGAGGCCGTGCAGCTGGTTGTCCTGCGGATCGAGCGTGCCGCCGGGGAACACATAGGCGCCGCTGCTGCGGTCGTCCTGGCGTTCGGGCCGGCGCACCAGCAGCACTTCCATGCCGTCGGCACCGTCGCGCAGCACCAGCACGCTGGCCGCGTGGCGCAGCGAAGGAGCGCGCGGACGCTTCGCTGGCGCGGCAGAGGGGGCGCCAGCGGCGGCGTCCGGGGTGGGATTCGATGGATTCATACGGGTCGAACAGATCGGGTGGGCGGCGCGCGGACATGGCGCGGGCCGTCATCGGATCGCCCTAGTGTAAGGGCAAGCGTCGCGGCGGTCATGGCGCACTGCGCCAGTGGAGCGGCAGCGCTGTGCGGTCACCGGCCGCAAGCCGGGCTGCGAACCGGGCTGCGAATGGGGCTGCGAACCGGGCTGCGAACCGGGCTGCGAACCGGGGCCGCGAGCTGGGCCCC
>NZ_JCBAJO010000275.1:0-5387 GCF_059772245.1 Cupriavidus sp. R6-3 | reverse complement strand
ATCGCGCTCTGCAGCGCCTCGGGCGACAGCGCCTCGCCGACCGTCTTCAGCGCGACCAGCGTCGCGCGCTGGACCTCGAGCCCCTGGATCGTGGTGCGCAGCAGGTTGGCGTTCAGCTGCAGCCAGCTTTCGACCGCCTTCAGGTCATGGATGCGCTTGTCGACCTCGTCCAGATCCATTGGCGGCGTCATCGCCTGCAGGCCGGGCATCAGCCCGGTCGGCATGCCCGCCGCGTTGCCCCACATCTTGCGCAGAAATTCGAAGCCGTCATTGAAATCGGGTATCTGTCCAAACATGGTCTGTGCTCCGCGGTGGGGCCATCGTCATTGGAAAATGCGCGCTGTCCGGGGCGTCCCGCGCGCGGGCTCAAGCGCCAACTCAAGCGCTGATTCAAACGCCGACTCAAGCGCTGATTCAAACGCCGACTCAAAGGCCGACTCAAACGCTGACTCAAACGCTGACTCAAACGCTGACTCAAACGCTGACTCAAACGCTGACTCAAACGCTGACTCAAACGCTGACTCAAACGCTGACTCAAACGCTGACTCAAACGCTGACTCAAACGCCGACTCAAAGGCCGACTCAAAGGCCGACTTGAACGCTGACCCGTGGCCGACGCACAAAGTCGACCGAACCGTCGGCTCAAGCGCCGAAACGCGGCGGCCGTTTCTCGCGCAGGCTGGCCACGCCTTCGCGGACATCGGGTCCGGCAAAGCCCATGAATTCGAGCGCCAGCGAGGTATCGAAGGCGGGCCCGGCCATGCGCAGCCAGTTGTTCAGCGCGTACTTGGTCCAGCGGATCGCGCTCTGCGAACCTTCGGCGAGCCGGTTGGCGATCTCGAAGGCCTTGGCCACCAGCTCGCTCTCGTCGACCGCCAGCGAGACCAGCCCGATGCGCTCGGCTTCCTCGCCGCTGACCGACTCGCACAGCATCAGATAGTACTTGGCCTTCGCCATGCCGCACAGCAGCGGCCAGACGATCGCGGCGTGGTCGCCGGCGGCGACGCCGAGCCGCGTATGCCCGTCGACGATGCGCGCGGTGCGCGCGGCGATCGAGATATCGGCCAGCAGCCCGGCCACCAGCCCGGCGCCGACGGCGGGACCATGCATCGCCGACACCACCGGCTTGTCGCAGTTGATCACGTTGTAGACGAGGTCGCGCGCCTCGTGCCAGACGCGCGCGCGGGTCTCGAAATCGTTGGCCATGTCCTCGACCAGCGCGAGGTCGCCGCCGGCCGAGAAGCCCTTGCCTTCGCCGCGGATCAGCGCGACGCGGATCTCCGGGTCGGCCGACACGTCGCGCCAGATCTCGGCCAGTTCGCGATGCATGTTGGCGTCGGCGGTGGCCAGCTTGCGGTTGGCCGATTGCTGTGCGCCCATCACGATCTCGAGGATGGGGCCGTGCTGGCGCAGGGTCAGCGCCTGATAGCGGGCGTAGCGTTCGGAAGGCGTGGTGCCGTTGTTGCCAACGGTGGCGGCTGAAGTGGCGGCGGGGGTGGTGGTCATGGCGGGCGCGGACTCCTGGCGTGGGTGGGAGGCGCGGCGGGCGGCCGCGGCTGCGCCGGACAGGGGAGCAATCGGCGGCCCGAAACGGGCGCGCCGGAATTCCCCAACCGGACGGTCGGGAAATTATAGGCGCATCGCTGCCGCGGCCCGCATCACGCCGCGCCGGTCCCAGACTCCGCCGCAATCCGGCGGGTCAGGCCGCTTCCGGCCGCTTCCGGCCGCGTCACGCCGCTCAGGCCGCTCAGGCCATTCAGGCCATTCAGGCCGCTTCGGGCCGCTCAGGCCGCTCAGGCCATTCAGGCCGCTTCGGGCCGCTTCGGGCCGCTTCAGGCCGGCGCCGCCACCACCTGATCGATCGCGCCGAAGATCGAGCGGCCCTGCGCGTCGAACATCTCGATCTTGACCGCGTCGCCGTACTGCAGGAACTGCGTCACCGGCGCGCCGCTCTCGATCGTCTCGAGCGTGCGCTTCTCGGCGATGCAGCAGTAGCCCTTGCTGCGGTCGACGTTGGAGATCGTGCCCGAGCCGACGATGCTGCCGGCCCGCACATTGCGCGTCTTGCAGATGTGGGCGATCAGCTGGCCGAAGTCGAACACCATGTCGGTGCCGCAGTCGGGCGAGCCGACCTTCTTGCTGTTCCACCAGACCGTCAGCGGCAGATGGACCTTGCGCTCGCGCCAGGCCTCGCCGAGCTCGTCGGGCGTGACCGCGACCGGCGAGAAGGCCGTGGCCGGCTTGCTCTGGAAGAAGCCGAAGCCCTTGGCCAGTTCGGCCGGGATCAGGTTGCGCAGCGACACGTCGTTGGCCAGCACCAGCAGCCGGATGCCCTCGGCCGCCTGCTCGGGCGTCGCGCCCATGCGCACGTCGCCGGTGATCACCGCGACCTCGGCCTCGAAGTCGATGCCCCAGGCCTCGCTGGCGCAGACGATGTCGTCGCAGGGCCCGAGCAGGTCGTCCGAGCCGCCCTGGTACATCAGCGGATCGGTCCAGAACTCCGGCGGCATCTCGGCGCCCCGTGCGCGGCGCACCAGCTCGACGTGGTTGACGTAGGCCGAGCCGTCGGCCCACTGGTAGGCGCGCGGCAGCGGCGCCATGCACTGGCGCGGATCGAACGCGAAGGGATGGCGCGCGCGGCCGGCGTTCAGCGCGTCGTACAGGTCCTGCAGCTGGGGCGCGAGGAAGTGCCAGTCGTCCAGCGCGGTCTGCAGCTTGCCGGCGATGTCGGTGGCATAGTGCGCGGTCTTCAGGTCGCGCGACACGACCACGAGCTGTCCGTCGCGCGAGCCGTCCTTCAGGGTGGCCAGTTTCATCGGGATTCCTGCATATCAAGAACGACGCCGGCATCGAGCCGGCGTGCGGATGGCGAGATGGCGCCGGCTGTGCCGGCCGCCGCGAGGGCGTCAGTCTACCGTGATGCCCTTGGCCTTGATCAATTTGCCCCAGCGCTCGGCCTCGGTGCGGGCGTACTGCGCGAACTCGTCCGGCGTGCTGGAGACCGGCTCGACGCCGATGCCCTCGAAGCGCTTCTGCACTTCGGGCTGCTTCAGCGCCTTGACCAGCTCGGCGTTCAGCCGGGTCACCACCGGCTGCGGCGTGCCGGCCGGGGCGACCACGCCCTGCCAGGCGTAGGCCTCGAAGCCGGCGACGCCGCCCTCGGCCACCGTCGGAACCTGCGGCAGCGCTGCCAGCCGCTTGGGCGTGGCGCTGCCGAGCGCGCGCAGCTTGCCGCCGAGCACGTTCTGCTGGCCAGCCGCCAGATCGAGGAACATCACGTCGACCTGGCCCGCCAGCAGGTCCTGCACCGCGGGCGCCGCGCCCTTGTACGGCACGTGGGTCATCCTGATGCCGGTCTGCTCCATGAACAGCTCCATCGCCAGATGGTGCGGGCTGCCGGCGCCGGGCGAGGCGAAATTGACCTTGTCCGGGTTCTTGCGCGCGTAGTCGACCGCCTCCTTCAGCGTGCGCGCGGGGAAGTTCGGGTTGGCGACCAGGATCAGCGGGAAGCGGGCGATCATGCCGACGTGGACGAAGTCCCTGGCCGGGTCGTACGGCAGCTTGCGGTACAGCGAGGGGTTGGCGGCCAGCGTCGCGGTGTCGGCGGTCAGGATCGTGTAGCCGTCCGGCTTGCTGTGCGCGACGGTGTCGGCGCCGACGATCGTCGCCGCGCCGGGCCGGTTGTCGATCACCACCTGCTTGCCGAGCGCGGGCGAGATCGCCTGGGCCAGCGTGCGCGCCACCACGTCGGTGCCGCCGCCGGCCGGATAGGGGACCACCCAGCGGACCGGCTGAGTCGGCCACGCCGGCTGCTGCGCCGCGGCCGGGCGGGGCAGGGCTGCGGCAATGGCGGCCAGCGCGCCGGCGCTCAGCACGGCGGCATTCAGCAGGCGACGCAGGATCGGCAGGGAAGGGCGCGCGGTGGGCGCAGCGGCAAGCGGGGCTGGCATGCGGGTCTCCGGGATGTTGTTGTGCGGGCGTGGTGCCGTGTTCGGGTTTTCGGGTGTTCGGGCGCCGGGCGTCCGCCGTCCGGGCGGCCCGGGCGTCCTGGCCTTCGGGCTCTTGGGTTTTGGGCTTGCGGACGTCCCTGGATGCATTTCGACGCTTTTCGGCACGGTCGGCACCCTTGCGCAGTCTAGCGACGGATTAAAAACTGGTAAATCGATTTCGCTATAGTAAATTTACGGATCGGGGCGTAGCGCGACGTGACGGAATCGAACTATATTGCCGCGCTGGCCCGCGGCTCGCCGGCCCGGGCGCTGCCATTCCGTATCCCCCGTAGCCCAATCCCGGGTACCGACCCGCCCGCTCCATATCGACGCATGACCGAACTAGAAGAAGACGACGCCAAGCTGCGCACCGGCATCCAGTCCATCGAGGTGGGCTTCCAGCTGCTGAAGGCGCTGGCCGCCTCGCCGCGCGCGATGATGCTGCGGGACCTGGCCGCCGCGGCCGACATGAATCCGGCCAAGGCGCATCGCTATCTGGTCAGCTTCCAGCGGCTGGGCATGGTCGCGCAGGACCCGGTCAGCGGCCGCTACGACCTCGGTCCGTTCGCACTGCAACTGGGACTGGCCGGGCTGAACCGGCTCGATCCGGTCAAGAAGGCGCGCCCGATCCTGTCCCAGCTGCGCGACGACATCGACCAGACCGTCGGCATCGCGGTCTGGGGCAACCACGGGCCGACCGTGGTGCACTGGGAGGAGTCGAGCCACCCGGTCACCGTCAGCCTGCGCCTGGGCGACGTGATGCCGATGCTCAATTCGGCCACCGGGCGCCTGTTCGGCGCCTATCTGCCGCGCCAGCAGACGCTGCCGCTGATCGAGCGTGAACTGAACGAGCGCCGCGACGACAATCTGCCGGACCTGCCGCGCTCGCTGGCCGACTACGACGCGGTGTGCGCCGACGTGCGCGCCCACGGCGCGGCGCGCACGCTGGGCGGGGTGCTGCCGGGCATCAACGCGATCTCGTTTCCGGTGTTCGATGCGAGCGGCCACGTCTCGATGGCGCTGATCGTGCTGGGCGCGCAGACCGTATTCGATGCAGAATGGGGCGGAGCGATCGACCGCCAGGTGCGCGAGATCGCACATCGGATCTCGACGGAGCTTGGATATCTTGGCGGGACCCCGCCGACCGGAGACGCCGGTCACGCCTGATGCGAAACGTGCGCGCCGCCTGCGCTGGGCGGTCGCGCTGGCGGTCGTACTGGTCGCGCATGCGCTGGTGCTGATCGGGCTGGTGCGGATGCCCGGTCCGCTGATTCCGCTCGACGCAGTCGACACGCCGGCGCTCGAGGCGATCCTGCTGCCGCCCAAGCCGGTCGCCGTCGCCCCGACTCCGCCGCCACGTCCGCGCCGTCCTCCCCCAAAACCCGCTCCCGCCCCGGC